>DASQRJ010000614.1:0-11991 GCA_035642955.1 Acidobacteriaceae bacterium | reverse complement strand
AGCGCAACAGACCCGGCTCGTAACCCTTTTACTTTGACAGTTTTTACAGGCAACACCTTTGGAAACAATATCTTAGCCGCCGGGCTGTGGAAAGCAGCGGTTTGATGCCCCCGTAAGTCCTTTGCTAGGACATTTTTACGGATAACCCCTTTGGAATGACATTTTTAGCCATCGGAATGACCCTTAACTCCCAGCAGGAAAAAGAGTTACAGGGCCGCCTCCCGCACCGGAGGGGGGTGGGGGGTCAGGCAGGAACGTTCCGCAACGCTTCGAGATTAGCGTCGCCCAGACCCAGGTGCAGCAGTGTCTCGGCCACGCGGTCTGCATTGTGGCGCAGCGTGTCGCCCTCGGCGGCAAAGTTGCCCGGGATCACCCGCACTCCCAGCGCCTCGATACGGTCGATATCCGCCAGGATGGGGGTCGCGCCTTCCCGCGCATAGTTCTGCAGCAGCGTCTCGCTCACCGGCGCGGTGTTCACCAGCGCGTAGTCGAAGATTGGCCGGCCGTTGTGTTTCCGGGCTACGTGCTCGTAAATCTTCTCGATGTGCTGCGACGCCGTCAGCCCAAGGCTTTCGTTGGACTGTGTCATCAAGTTGCAGATGAACACTCGCAGCCCGCGCGCCCGGGCGAGCGCCTCGGGAATGCCCTTCACCAGCAGGTTGGTGATCAGGCTGGTGTACAGCGACCCCGGGCCCAGTGTGATCAGGTCCGCGCGCGCAATCGAATCCAGTGTCTCCGGCAGCGGCTCCGCGCCGGCCGGTTCCAGCGTCAGCTCGCAGATGCGGTGGCGGCTCGCCGTGATGTTGGTTTCGCCTTCGACGATCGAGCCGTCGTCCATGCGCGCGGACAGGGTCACGTTGGTCGTCGTCGCCGGATAGATGTGTCCCCGGGTCGCGAGCACCTGCGACGAGAGCTTGATCGCCTGCGCGAAATCGCCGGTAATCTCAGCCAGCGCGGCGACAAAGAGATTGCCAAAGCTGTGGCCTTCGAGCGAGGCCGTATCTTCGCTGTCGCCATTGCCGTTGGCCGCCATGGCGGTCGACGAGGAGAAGCGATGCCGGAAGAGACGCGACAGCAGCGCTTCGTCGTCCGCCAGCGCCACCATGCAGTTGCGCAGATCGCCGGGCGGCAGCATGTTGAAGTGCCGGCGCAGCCGCCCGCTCGACCCGCCATCGTCGGTCACTGTCACCACCGCGGCAAGGTCGCTGATCAGGCTCGGAACCGGCGAGGCGTCCGCTTCGTTGGGCTGGGGTGAAGGCGCGTAACGGCGAAGCCCGCGCAGCAGGGTGGATAACCCGGTGCCCCCGCCGATCGCCACCACGCGCAAAGACGACCGCCCGGGCGGCGTAGTCAATGCCGCTTCGGGTCGCAACGAACTGCTGGAAATGACCGGCATACTGCTGGCGGCTTCCTTTACTGAACTTCCGGATACAGAAGCTCAGTGAACCGCGGATCGTCGGCCATGTCCTGGAAATCCGAGTCCACGCGCGCGTGGATGCGGTTCTGCGGGTTCATGCCGATGGCCGCCGACAGGTGCTCCAAGCACTGCTCCGTCTGCCCCGTCATGCTCTCCAGGATCGAAAGCCCGTAGAGCGCGTAGTCGGTCTTCGGCGCCTTGGCCAGGATCGCCTCCAGCTGCTCCCGCGCCTCGTCGTAGAGACCCGTGTTCAGCAGCGAGATGGCGTAGTCGTACTGCTCTTCGGGTCCGGTGAACTTGCGCTCCTGCTTCGTCGCCTGTCGGCCGCACGCCTCCATGTACACACGTGCGCGTTCCGCTACTTCCGGCGAACTCTGCTCGCTCACCTTGCGGAAAGCGTCGCGGGCCTTGTCGTACTTGCCCTCTTGCATCGCCTTCAAAGCCGATTCGTATTCCTGCATGGTCTTCTGCTGTGCCGGATCGGCCATGGTGCGCACCTTACCCTGGATCGTCTTCGGGCTGCGCGGCTTGCCTGTGCTTGTGCTTGCCATTGGTTGATCGTCCTTACTCACATCCGCCTGCATGTCGAGCAGGGTTTCACTACCGCTTCTGTTGCAGCCGTTGTACACTCCACACCCCGGGGTACGTCAACCACACCATCCGGGCACTCATGCCTCGCTACGGCTCGTTTTCCCGCGTTTTCTTCCCGTAAAGCACAGGATTCAACTCGGGGTCGTTATACATCTTCAACTGCTTGTACCGCTTGAAGCAGCGCTCGCCAGCACAAACCTGCACCCACAGACGGTCCAGGCACCGGCTCAGATCGTCGCGCTGTTCCTGTAAGGTAGCGAACCGTTCCGCATTGCGCTCGCGATGTCCGGCGGGTGCGCCGCCGCGGGCCAGCTCCTCCTGAGTATGAAACAGCTTCAGCGACAGAATCGACAATCGGTCCATCATCATGCCCGGCGTCTCCGAGTGCTGTTCGCCGCCCTGCGTCATCCCGGCCTCCGCGAGCTGAACGAGCAGAACGGCGTCGATCTGCTCCGTCGTGTCGTTGCGGACCTGGTTCACCCGGTCGATCTGCCGCTTCACGGCCGCGATCGAGGCGTCGTCCGCAGACCACCGCCGGGCCTCGTCCTCGGCGTGCCACAGAGTGAAGTTGGCCGCGTGCTGGGCCTCGATCAGCGCTGCCAGCGACCCATCCTGAGCCGGCGGCGGCGGAGACGGCTCATGCCACAGCCGGGTGCGCCCATCCTGCAACTGCACGATGGCGCACGCGTCAACCCATGTGGCGAGTGATGTAGGCATGGAACGGGAGCAGCGGCGATCTGCTGGTGAGCTCGCTGGGAATCGAACCCAGGACCCACGCATTAAAAGTGCGTTGCTCTACCAACTGAGCTACGAGCTCACAGTATCGCTCTACTGCTAACTAACGGTACCACAGGCGCCTGCGCTGCCTCCGGTCTTGTGCGCTGTGCAAGCAACAAGGGCACCCGGTTTCGGGTGCCCTTGGAGGTTTGGTTTGCTGCGGGTTACGGCAGGTAATAGCGGAAGGAGGTTTCGAAGACGTTGTCGGTCCCGCTCGCGTTGCCACCGGGGTTGGTTGTACCGCCCGCGCCTGACCAGAGGTTGCGCTGGAAGTAGCTGTACTGGCCACCCTCGCGGAGACGGCCCAGCGGTCCCTTATAAATGTCGTACCAGTAGCCGGTGGCCAGTTCCTGCACGTCCTTGGTCTGATTGCCGCAGTTGGCGGGCGTCGCCGGAGTGAAGCCAGTACCGCCGCCGAAGCCAGGATTGACCGTCGCGGTTGGCCCCGGTTCGGTGTTGCAGCCGGATGCGTTGGTGAGCGGTGAGCCGTAGCCGACCCTGCCGAAGTAACGGCGTCCCACGTAGTCCCCGCCGTAGTTGACGTAGACCAGTAGGCGGCTGGTGGGATTCGCTTCGATCGTCCCCAGCGCGGAGAAGTTGTGCAGCGGAGCGATCTGGGCATTGGGACGGAGTGTGATATCGGAGATCTGCGAGCTGCCGTAGCGTCCCGTACCATCACCCCACAGTCCCTTCAAGCCGATAGAGAGCTTCTTGTTCAGCAGATTCGCGCGCCCGCTGCCGCCGATGCCGCCGCCAACCGTGCTGTCGTTGTAGGCGCCGATAGAGTTCGGAACCGTCGTGGTGGTGGTTACCCCGTTGACAGTTGTGGTCGTCGTCGTCGAGTTGGGAAAGATGCGATCGCGGAAGAAGCGGGCGATGCCGAAGACCTCATAGTGGCCAAAGCCGGAGTCGAAGGCGGCCTTGGCGATGATGTCCGGCGCCAGGTTGAAGGAGTAGTTTGCGGTGTTGTTGTAAAGACCGCCGCCGGTACCGTCGGAACCGATCAGCAGGTTGGTGGGCAGACTCGATCCGCCCGGGTTCAAGGTCTCGGCATTTTCCGCCGAGGCGCCGATCGCGAGCTTGTTGCCGAAGTTCTTGCTTATGCGGAAGCCGTACTGCCGCGCCCACACATAGCCGGCAACGTACTGCGGGTCGATGGTGGCGGGAAGAATTTCGGTTCCGTTGTCCAGGCCTTTCGTCGTCTCCGTTGCCAGGGTCCACATCTGGCCACCGGTAAACTTCCAGCCGCTTTTCAGGGCTGCTTGCGCCCAGAGCTGACGCTGGCGCAACACGTAGCTGTTGGACTGGTTGTTATTGGAGGTGATGCCGGTGCCCAGCCAATCGGCCTCGTAGTAGCCGGTTATCGTCGCCCAGTCCGTCTTGCCGCTCGCCTTGAGAGCGATGCGCGACTGGCGGCCCGAGCCGTAGAACTCGCTCAACTGAGCAGCGTTCGAATGCTCCAGCGGAATCCCGGTGAAGGAAGTATTGATATCCGCACCCTCAGCTGCGCTGCGCCACACGGTTGCGGCCTCTATGAAGGATCCTGTTGGCGAAAGAGTAATGCCCTTGAAGTGGATCGCATCCGGATGCTCGACCTTCTTCTCGAAGTTGGTCTGCGTCTCCTGGATAGTGGAGGCAAGCGAGGTGCTGTTGGTCTTCAGGTCGCTGACGGCGCCCTGAAGGCTGGTGACCGCGCTCGCGTTGTCGGCCGTCTGCTGCTGTTGCTGCTGGGCCGCCTGCTGCGCCTGGGCGGCGGCCGCATTGGCCGCAGCGGCCTGCTGCTGAGCAGCCTGCAACTGCGAATTGCTATCGCTCAACTGCTGCTTGAGCTGGTTGATCTGCGACTCCATATCCTCACGCAGCTGTTGAATCTGCGTCTCGACGGAGGGACGCTTCGGCGTCACCTTTCGTGCTGCCCGGTGCCGGACTGTGCTACCCGTAGCGTTGCCGCTCGGCGTAGTCGTCTGCGCTTGAGCGGTCGCCATGGCCGACACAAGCACGCAGGTCGCCATCGCTTTCAAATGATTTTTCATTCAGCCTCTCTCCACAAGTCGCCACGAACGTGACTTCCCGAAAACGCTTCTTCAAGGCTGCGGGACACACGGGTGACGTAGCCATAGGCTGGCAGCCGAATGTGAATTTCCGAAGAACGCAGGTTGAATAGATGAGAAATCGATGCCTGCGCGGTTACCAATCAGCCATCAAATGTCAAGGCCGCACACTGTGGAAAAGATGCCGTGTATCAATGCGATCCGGCGCTGAGCAGGTTCGCCAGCAGCCGGTAAGCGCCCGGCACACCCTCCGGCGTCTGCCGGTACAGAGCGAAGGCGACATATATATATTCGCCCTTGCCGAAGCTCGCGTGCAGCAGGCCGCCGCGCTGCGGATCCTGGCCGGGATCGTGGGTCTCGGTGGGTGCCGCAAAGTCAGGCGCCCACGTGCTCATGAAGGAGTGGCCGCGCTCCTCGGCCCATCCGTCAAAATCGGCTTCCGTGATGCGGTTCGGAGTGGTGAGCAACGGGTCTTTCGGGTCCAGAATGGCTACGGGCGCCTTCTCATCCACCACCCGCTCCGGAATACCTATCGAGTTCAGGTGCAGCTCGTAGGGCGCGTACCCGTGGTCAAACTCCGTGCCTTGATACATGACGACCAAGGTCCCGCCCGCATGTACCCACGCCAGCAGGCGGGCATTGGCCAGCGGCAGCTCCGGCCGGGCAGCGTAGGCACGGATGCCGAGCACAATCGTCTGATAGCGCGACAGATCGCCGCTCAGGAGATCCGCGCTGGAGAGCAGGTCCACGTGCTGGCCGAGCTGTTCGATAGCGCTGGGCAGCTTATCGCCGGTGCCCATTACGTAGCCGATGCGGCGATCGCCCGCGACGGTCACGTCTACGCCACGTACGTTCGTGCGCGCCGGCCGATATAGGTTGTAAGGAATCAACGCGCCATAGCCCGCCGTCTCATAGCCCACGGCGAAGCGGTAGTTGCCGCTTACCGCAACCGCGGTGATAGGGTAGCTTGCGGCTTCCAGCGCGGGAGCGTGCACTTGAAAGCTGAAAACGGCATCTTCGCCCGCGTGAAGATGGAAATCCGCTGTCGCTGGCGTGGATTGCCAGCCCTGCGGAAGCTCCAGCTGCAGCGAGCCGGTGGCGTCCCGCGTTCCATGCAGGTGGGCAGGCACGGTGAGATCGTGCTGCGCTCCCCGGGGAACAATGATCCAGGGCTGCGCAAGCGAGACAGACAGCTCCGGCGTAACCACCAATGGCGCGTAGACCGCACCCGCGCCAAGCTCGGTGTGCATGGTCTGGACCGCCTGGGCCAGACGTATGGGCACACCGTTGTAGTCGAAGGTCGCAACGCCGGTGACGGGGTAGGGAGCGAAGGAAAGATTGCGGTATGCCGGTTCGGCGATATCGTAATACGGCTGCTCGGTCGAGGGCCGGGAGAAGTAAGGCGCTGTGGGCGCGGCATCCTGCGCAACCGTCACATGGAAGACCGCGTCGCCGCTGGTGCTGTGGGGATCGTCCAGCCCGGGTGCGCTCTCGCGTTCCACGGTCCAGCGTTCGTTGTGCGGTGTCTCCAGCGCGACCCTGGTGAGCGACACCACTTTGGGTGCCCGGATATGTACGCGCACACGGAACTCCGAGCCCGGCGTGACCTGGGCGGGAGTCTGCTGCGGTGTGGAGGGAAGGGCGCCGCGTGCGCCGGCATACAGCTCGATGCCGCGCGGACCGCCGCCCGGTGTGACCAGCGCGGTCACCTCGATGCCGAGCGCCTGGGCCAACGCCTCATTCGCTTGCTGCAACTTGAGTTCAAGCTCACGCGCAACAGATGCCTTCTGTTCTGCGTCGAGATTGCTCGTTTTCACTGCGTCCAGCAGCTTTGCGGTACGGCGATACACATCCGCAAGCAATGGCGCTGTCCTCTCCGGGTGGTCCGGGGAGTAGTTCAGGATGGCCTGCGTTACCACCTCATGGATGCGTGACAGAGGTTGTTGCAGAAATGCTCCCTGGGGGCCGGCCAGCTTTGCCAACCCCGGCAGAGAGGTGTCGATCCCGTCAAAGAAGTTCTCTTCCACCGGTTGCGCGGGAACGCGCGAGCCGTAGCGATGGTAGGCGCTGGATGCGTCAGCCGAAAGGGGCACATTCGGCCCCTCGTGCTGGGAGCGCTGTTCGCCCAGGCCGCGCCGCGCAATCTGCATATAGGTCTGACCAAGCAGCGGGTCGCGCTCACCCTCTTCGATGGTCACATTGGTCGCCGGAATGCCGTTGATATCCGTGTCGTTGACGTAATCGTGGAAGCGAACCGGAGCATATTTGCCCGTCGCGTAGTCGAACATGCCCTTGGGCGACAGCGAGAAGCCGGGAACACGCGCGTAGACTTTGAGCGGCTTCCATGGCTGCAGGCCCGCGGCGATCTGGTCGGGGTACATCTTCGGATCGCCTGCCGCATTGAAGACCTCCTGCGCCAGCATCCCCGCTACCTGGTGATGCCCGTGGCCATCCGTCACGCCGCCCACGAAGACCGAGCAGACAACCATGGGCCGGTACGTGCGCACGGCGCGGACTGCGTCGTAGAGCACGCGATCGTGGCCCCACTGGCTGAGCGCCTCGTCCATCGTCTTTGAGAAACCGTAGTCGGCGACGGTACCCCAGTACTGCCGGTCGACACCGTAATATTCGTCCGCGCGGAGCAGCTCATTTGTGCGGATCAACCCCAGCGCGTCATAGTCCGCCGCGGACATTGCGTTCTGACCGCCTTCACCACGCGTGAGGGTGAACAGTGCGGTGCGCACCCCGAGCGCGCGGCTCTCGTAGGTCAGCATCCCGCCGTCTTCGTCATCCGGGTGGGCGACGATCATCATCAGGCTGGCCGTGGTATCCAGCCGCTTCAGACTCTCGTAGAGTGCTGCCGCGCCCCGGTTTTCCGGCAGCGGCGTCGCTTCGATGCTGGGAGCAGTCGGAAATGGTAGATCGGCCGTGACCGTCTGCGCGTAGGCCGTGGTCGCCAGCAGAACAGCCAGTGAAAGAAGGTGCGCGCCCCTTGAGTGCATGAGTCTTGAGTGTATCGTCCGGCCGATGAGGGTGCGAGCGCGTTTCCCGCAAGAAACGCAAATCGGATTCGCGCCAGCTACACTGCGTGGAGCGGGCTGTCGCGATCGCATGGTGCCCGATCCTGGAAAGCATGCCGACCGACCACGCCTCATCGCCGCCGCACCTGCCGCGTGAACTCGGCCTGGGCAGCGCGCTCGCGCTCAACATGCTGGAGATGGTGGGCGTCGGCCCGTTCATCACCCTGCCGCTCATCGTGGCCGCTATGGGGGGGCCGCAGGCCATCCTGGGTTGGGTGCTGGGCGCAGCTCTGGCGCTGTGCGATGGCCTGGTGTGGGCAGAGCTTGCCGCCGCGCTGCCGGAGGCTGGCGGCTCCTATGCTTTCCTGCGTGAGATATATGGCCCCGGCCGCGCCGGCCGCCTGGTCTCGTTTTTGTACGTCTGGCAATTCACGCTGAGCGCGCCGCTGGTCATGGCGTCGGGAGCCATCGGTCTCGCCCAATATGCGACCTATCTCTATCCCTGGCTGTCGGGGAATCTTGCCGCCGCTGGTCTGCTCAGTCACATCCATCGCACCAGCCTGCTGGCGATCGCAGTCGTGGTGCTCGTCGTTGCATTGCTCTACCGGCGGCTTCGTGCGGTCGAGCGTATGGCATGGGTACTGTGGGCGGGGGTTATCTTCACCCTGGGCATCACCATTGCCGCCGGCTTTGCTCACTTCAATGCGCGCCAGGCTTTTTCATTTCCGGCGGGCGCATTTCACTTGAACCATCGCTTCTTCATTGGGCTCGGCGCCGCCATGTTGATCGCGACTTACGATTACTGGGGCTACTACAACATTTCCTATATGGCGGGTGAGGTGCGCGATCCCGGCCGCACGCTGCCTCGCACCATCCTCGGCTCCATCGCGATCGTTGCGGTGCTCTATCTGCTGATGAACATCAGCGTACTCGGGGTCATTCCCTGGCAGGAGTTCACCAGCAATCACCCCAGCGCCAGCCACACCGCGGTGGTCGCCGAGCTGCTGGGCCGCAGCTTCGGACCGGGGTGGGCAAAGGCCGGTGCATGGCTCGTCATCTGGACCGCCTTCGGCTCGCTCTTCTCGCTGCTGCTTGCGGGTTCGCGTGTGCTCTGGGCCGCGGCAGCCGAGGGCAACTACTTTGGACCGTTGGCACGGCTGCACCCGCGTGGAGGCTTTCCCGCAAACGTGCTGTTGTTGTTGGGAGCCATCGCGTGCCTCTGCTGCTTCTTCGATCTCAAGGCCATCATCGCCGCTTTAGTGGCTCTGCGTATCGTGCTGCAGTTCCTGCTGCAACAGGTAGGGGTTGTGCTGTTGCGTCGCCGCCGGCCGGAGATGCCGCGGCCCTTCCGCATCTGGCTGTATCCCCTGCCCGTGATCTTCGCAACTCTTGGTTTTCTCTTCGTGCTGGCTTCACGCGCGCATGCCGGCCGCGAGATTGCAGCCGCGCTCGTTGTGACCCTCTCCGGCATGGTGGTCTATCTGCGGCGAGCCCGCCGCGATGCCTCATGGCCTTTTGCCCCTGCCGTAAGTGAGCGTCGGTAAATACAGGATAATGCAGGATATAGGCGAATCGGCCATGCAGGGCTGGCGGGGGCGCACACTGTAACTGGAACCGCGGATCAGCGTCTAAATTGCATGAGGCTGCGATGGATGCAGCCTGGAGAACGCTATGTTGATCCGCAAGGCCACCGGTCTCCCTTCTTCGGAGATCACGCCCAAAGCCGACTACCTGAACCGGCGCACATTTCTGACAGGAATAGCAGCTGCCGGAGCAGCTGCGCTGGCAGCAGACCGCATCGGGCCGTGGACCCATGTCGTCTCCGCGCGGGCTGCGGCAAAGCTGCAGACGGTAAAGAGCCAGTTTTCCGTAAAGGGCGAGACGCCGACCTCCTACGAGGACATCACCCACTACAACAACTTCTACGAATTCGGTACCGACAAGGGTGATCCCGCGCAGAATGCGGGGGCGATGCACACGCGGCCGTGGACCGTCCAGATAACCGGGCTGGTGAAGAAGAAAAAGACGTTCGACATCGACACGCTCTTGAAGATGAAGCCAATGGAGGAGCGGATCTATCGCTTCCGCTGTGTGGAAGCATGGAGCATGGTGATTCCGTGGGCGGGCTATTCGTTGTCGGAGCTCATCAAGCAATGCGATCCACTGCCGAGCGCCAAATATGTGCATTTCCTGTCGCTCGCCGATCCGAAGCAGATGCCCGAAATCAATCAATCGGGCATTCCATTCCCCTATACCGAAGGGCTGCGGATGGATGAGGCGATGCACCCGCTTACCCTGCTCACCTTCGGTCTTTACGGCGAGACACTGCCCAATCAGGATGGCGCGCCGGTGCGCGTGATTGTTCCGTGGAAATATGGTTTCAAATCGGCGAAGAGCATCGTAACCATCAACTTCACGGACAAGCAACCGCCGACCACCTGGAACATTCTGGCGTCGGATGAGTATGGCTTCTATTCCAACGTGAACCCGAATGTCGACCATCCGCGCTGGAGCCAGAGGACCGAACGGCGTATCGGGGCGTCGCTCTTTAAGCAGCGCCAGCCCACCCTCATGTTCAACGGTTATGGCGACCAGGTGGCAAGCCTGTACAAAGGCATGGATCTCAAGAAAGATTTTTGAGCTTCTCCATGCCGAATCGTGTCGTCGTCGCTCTCAAGGTGCTGGTCCACCTCGCTTGCCTGGCTCCGTTTCTGATTCTGGCGTGGCATACCTACCACGACCTGACACATCCGGATGCTGTCGCCCTGTTGGGGCCGGATCCCACTGCGGCTCTCTCGCACGGCACCGGCTTCGCCGCCTTGCGCATCCTGATCATTTCGCTGGCCATCACACCTGTCCGCCGTCTCAGCAAGAGCCTGGGTTGGCTGGTCCGCTTTCGACGCATGCTCGGACTGTATGCATTCTTTTATGCCTGCCTGCATCTGCTGGTGTATCTGAAGCTCTACGCTAACTTCAACTGGCCCACGCTGGTCGACGATCTGAGCAAGCGCCGGTATATCATTGTCGGATTTTCTGCATGGTTGCTGCTTCTCCCGCTCGCCCTCACCTCGACAAAGTGGTCCATTCGCAAGCTGGGCAAGCGATGGCAGATTCTTCACCGGCTTGTCTATGTGGCCGCACTTCTCGGCATCGTTCACTACTGGTGGATCGTCAAGAGCGGTGTACTCGATCCTCTGAAGCTTACCCTCGTTCTGGGAGTACTCCTGCTGGCTCGTCCGGTATGGTCGTTTTTCGATGCGAGGCGCCGCCAACGGCGTACCGTCCAAGTCTGACCGCGGCAACCTCGGCGCAACACTCGCGGATGCTCAGTTGCTGGCTTTATTGGTGGGCGGTGTGGCGTTCACAACCAGGTCGGAAACGTCGGTGCCGTTTACCTCAAGCGCCAGTCCAGAGCTGGTGTAGGTTATCTGCGTCGCCGGATCGTAGGCGCTCGAGACCTGCACGGTGAATTTCCCGTCGGGCACGGCGTTGAAGGTAAAGCTGCCGTCCGCAGCGGTCGTAGCGCTGATGGTGCCGGTGTCTCCCGAATTGAGCCGCAGCTGCACGGAGGCGCGCGATAGAGCGTGGCCGTCTTGTTCGGACACGACAACTCCGCCGACCTTGTGCATGCCTGCCGCCGGGATCTGAATATCCGTTCCCGTCACCTCATCTCCCGCATGCACCTCGAGCTTCTTGGCATTGCTGCGCTCAATGGTATTGCCGTAGTAGATGGGAAAGATCGACCGTGGCGCGGCGGAGACGACGTATGTGCCGTCGGCCAAACCGGAAACGCGGAATTGGCCGCGGTCGTCGGTTTGCGCAAAGCCGGCGAAGGTTGGTTGCTGTGGGCTCGTCGTGGTCTGGGTTCCGGGAGTGTTCGAGGGAAGCACAAAGGCTTGTATCGTCACCCCGGCTGCGGGTGCACCGTCATCGAAACTCACCGACCCGCCGATCATC
Source organism: Acidobacteriaceae bacterium (assembly GCA_035642955.1). Lineage (GTDB taxonomy): Bacteria > Acidobacteriota > Terriglobia > Terriglobales > Acidobacteriaceae > KBS-83. The sequence continues at coordinate 178 of DASQRJ010000614.1, read as the reverse complement.
GCCCCGCGATAGATCGTCACCTGCACATTCGCAGGCTGATTCGTGGCCACGCTCACGCGCGTCAGTTGTGAGGTAAGACGGTCGCGGTCCGCAGGCGAGAGATTCTGCAGGTCGCGCACGAGACCGCGCAGTGGCTGGACGTACCCCGGCATCGTGACGTCCACGTAGTAGTCAACCG
>DASQRJ010000613.1:0-2547 GCA_035642955.1 Acidobacteriaceae bacterium | reverse complement strand
GAAGCGTGCGTCCTCGAGTGTTGCAAAGAGATCCGAGGTGACGAACCGGAGATGGTCCGCGCCCAGGGAGCGCGCATTCTGCCGGGCGACGGCGAGCGCGGGGGCGGAGATATCTGTCGCGGTCACGGTTGCGTGCGGCAGCTCCAGCGCCAGGGTGATGGCGAGGATGCCGGAGCCGGTCCCAATATCTAAAATGCGCAAAGGACGTATGTGCGAGGGCTTGGGCGCGAGGGCGAGCGCGGCTTCGACCAGGTGCTCGGTCTCCGGGCGGGGAATCAGCACCAGCGGGTTGACGATGAAGGGACGGCCATAGAACTCCTGGGTGCCGGTGATGTACTGCACCGGCTCGTGGAGGGCGCGGCGGGCGATGGCGGCCTGATAGTGGTTGCTTTGGCGCTCGGTGAGCGCTCGCTCAGGGTATGTCAGCAGCTCGGCTTTGGTCAGGCGCGCGGTGTGCAGCAGCAGCAGTTCGGCGTCGCGGTGCGCGGTCGGGCTGGGTGCGAGCAGTGCGGCGGCATGCTCGATGGTTTCTGCAAGAGTGGTCATCGATTCGAATCGGTCCCATCCGAATGCTATAATGCCTGTAACGCTTCGCAAGGGTGATGCAGAGTGCATCCCGAATGCGGCCAGTATGCTGGCCTGCGGCTCTCCGGTGAGAGCCTTAGCCCGACCCAGAAGCGTTGCCTTCCACCGCGTGTCGAGTGGAGGGAGTCTAAGGAAGCCGAGTTGCTTCCAGCGACGCAAGGATCGTGCGGCAAGAGCGGAGGCCGGCGGAAGAATGCCGGTCGGCAACATCCAGAAGTCCCCACCGTTTTTCCCCTACGTACATACAAGAACAAGCGCGCCGCCCCGAACGTTCCTGTGAAAGGAACGACACGCGATCGGGACTGAGTGAGTTACAGCTCTGGCAGGCAGCGCATGTCACGCATCGCGGATACGCTACACGTGTATTCGGCGGTGCTTAGGAAACCGAATTGAAATTATTTTCTGAACTACCTCTTTCGCCCCTGGTGCAAAAGCGCCTGGCGGCGGTGAACTTTGTTACGCCCACGCCGGTACAGGCGTTGGCTATTCCTCCTGCGCTGGAGGGCCGCGATGTGATGGCCACCGCGCAAACCGGCACCGGCAAGACGCTCAGCTTCATGATCCCGATCATCGAGCGGCTGCAGAAGGTGCAGGGCAAACAGATTACGGCGCTGGTGCTGCTGCCCACGCGCGAGCTCGCCATGCAGGTGGAGAAGGTCTACCGGCAGTTGATGCCCGAGGGCAACATGCGGGTTGCGCTGGTGGTGGGCGGACTCGCCGAAGGGCCGCAGCTCGATGCGCTGCGCCGCGGCGTGCGTCTGGTGGTTGCCACCCCGGGGCGCCTGGAGGACTTCCTCGACCGCAAGCTGGTGAAGCTGGAGGGCGTGGAGGTGCTGGTGCTGGATGAGTGCGATCGCATGCTGGACATGGGATTCAAGCCATCGATCAAGCGCATTGTCAACAAGCTGCGACCGGACCGGCAGACGCTGTGCTACTCCGCCACACTCAACACCGAGATGCGCGAGGTGACGCGCGCCTACCTGAAAGACCCGGCGCGCATCGATATCTCGACCGAGCTGAAGCCGGCAGACAACGTCGCGCTGCAGATGTTCGAAGTGTCGAAGGACAAGAAGTCCGAACTGCTGGAGCACCTGCTGAGCAAGCATGAGGGCAGCTTCCTGGTCTTCACCCGGACCAAGCATGGCGCGGACCGGCTGGCCAATCGGCTGAGCCGCGTCGGCCACAATGCGGCGCGCATCCACGGCGACCGCACCCAGGCGCAGCGGGTTGCCGCGCTGAAGGGCTTTGCCAACGGCGCGAATCGCGTGCTGGTGGCGACCGACGTTGCGGCGCGCGGCATCGATGTGCCGCACGTGGCGCACGTCGTCAACTACGATCTGCCCAAGGAAGCGGAGGACTTCGTCCACCGTGTTGGCCGGACCGGGCGCGCCTCGCGCAGCGGCACCGCCCACACCTTCGCCATGCCGGAGGAGCGCAACGACGTGAAGAAGATCGAGCGCAAGCTCGATATCACCATGAAGCGCTTCAAGGTATCTTCGGTTGCGACGGGTGCGTCGCAGGCGTAGGCACAGCAGATCTCTCCACTGCGCGGCTCTGCCACTCCGGTCGAGATGACGACAGGGGTGGCGCGGCTGGCGCTGCGTTGAGATGACGGCACGCCTCTGGCGCGGCGGTGGCGATGACAGATCTCAGGGAGGGCCGGTGATTTCGATCGCCGGCCTTTTCGTTTGCGCTTACGACGGCCCGAGCCGCTCCAGTTGCACGAAGAGCGCATCCGCGCTGCGCACGAAGCCAATCTGTTCGTAGATGTGAATCGCGGCGCCGTTGCGGCCTGCTACATGCAGAAAGGGTATCTCGCCATCGGCGAGAATGGCTGCGGTGGCCTCACGCGTCAGCCGCTGCGCATAGCCGCGGCCCAGATGCGCGGGATGGGTGCAGACCGCGCTGACCTCGCGATAGCCCGGGACTGCCAGCCGCTCGCCGGCCATCGCGACTAACTCG
>DASQRJ010000612.1:0-6895 GCA_035642955.1 Acidobacteriaceae bacterium | reverse complement strand
AAAAACTGCTCTCCAACAGCGGATCCAGTCGACAGGCGCCTCCATCGTCTTTGTCGGTCTGGGGTGTCCTCGCCAGGAGATCTTTGCCTACGAATTACGCGATAGCCTTTCCGCTCCGGTACTAGCGGTGGGCGCTGCTTTCCCGCTTTTGGCCGGAATGCTGCCGCAAGCTCCGCCGTGGATGCAGCGCTTGGGGCTGGAATGGTTCTTCCGCCTTCTTGCCGAGCCACGTCGATTGTGGCGCCGCTATCTCTTGCTGAATCCTGCATATCTGGTGCTTGTCGCCTTACAGCGCTTCGGTCTAAGGCGCTTTTCGCCTCAAGGCCGATCGCCGGCCAGCGAACTCTTGGTTGGCTGACGCGCCGCGTGAGGCTCCCGCTTCTTCTCGTTGCAACAGCGGTCGTCCGCCATGGCTCATAATGAGGCATGGCGAAGGCAGGCTTTAGCGGATTGCGGGTGCTCGCCCTCGAAAGCCGTCGCGCACCGGAGATCGCAAAGCTCATCCGCGCCAGTGGCGGCGAGCCCATCGTGGCGCCGGCCTTGCGCGAGATCCCGCTTGAATCGAACCACGAAGCGCTCGAGTTTGCCGCACGGCTCTTCGAGGGCGGCTTCGATCTGGTTGTCTTTCTCACCGGTGTGGGCATTCGCCGCCTCACCGAGATCGTTGTGTCGCGCTACGATCGCGCGCGTTTTGTGGAAGCGCTGCGCACCGTCAAGATCGCGAGCCGCGGCCCCAAGCCGAACGCCGCGTTGCGCGAACTTGGCATCCCCATCACGGTCACCGCGCCCGAGCCATGCACCTGGCGTGAATTAATTGCCGCAATGGACAGCGCCTTCGGGCCGTCCCTTCGTGGCATGCGTGCCGCGGTGCAGGAATACGGCACTCCCAACCCGGAGCTTCTTGCCGCACTCGCGGAGCGCGGCGCCGCATGCACACGTGTCCCGGTCTATCACTGGGCTCTTCCGCTGGATCTTGAACCCCTGCGCGCTGCGGTTCGCTCGATCGCCGCTGGCGCCATCGATGTCATCGTCTTCCTCACCGCGGTGCAGGCCGTGCATCTGGTCCAGGTGGCAGAGCAGATGGGCATGAAGGATGACCTGATGCGAGCCATGCGGAAGACCGTCGTTCTCTCCATCGGGCCAAGCACGACGCAGGAGCTGGCAAGATTTTCAGTTCCGCCGGACTTCGAGCCCTCTCACCCCAGGATGGGCATCTTAATCCACGAAGCTGCTGCACGCGCGGTCGATCTGCTCAACGCGAAGCGGGGCGACGATCACATTCAGCTTCCGTGAGGCCATCCCCCTGAATTACAGTTCTCCGCGAGTGATATACAGGCCCACAACGCCTGCTGTACGCCACGGGAGTAAGTGCGGATGCCGAAGAAACTGATCCTGTGTGCCGACGGTACGTGGAACACCCCGCAGGGAGTGCAGGTCGCCGTCAACGATACCAATGTGCGCAAGATCTTCTGCGCCTTGGCAAGCGATGAGACGCAGCAGGCGTTCTATGACAGCGGCGTCGGTACGAACGGCACGCCGATCGATCACCTCGCAGGTGGCGCTATGGGTGAAGGGCTCTTTCAGAAGATTCAGGAATGCTATCGATACCTGGCGGATGCATGGTCTCCCGGCTCTTCGATCTACCTCTTCGGCTTCAGCCGCGGCGCCTACACCGTGCGCAGCCTCGGCGGCATGATTGCGCGTTTCGGACTGCCCACCAGGAATCTGGACAACGAGGCGGCAGCCCGCGTCTTCGCCGCCTATCGCGAACGCGACCCGGAGAAGCAGGCTGCCATGAAGCTGCAATTGGAATTGCAGTACGACATCCAGGGAGCCGCGGTGCGCATGATTGGAGTGTGGGACACGGTCGGGTCTCTCGGCATTCCCGGACTCATCTTCGAGTTGTTCGATGAAAAAAAGTACGGCTTCCTCGATACTGCTCTTCATCCCAACGTGCAGAATGCATACCACGCCGTTTCGATTGATGAGCGGCGTCGGCAGTTCGAGCCCACGCTCTGGACCAACCCGGACGGGTCGGATCGCGTGAACGATGCCCAGATGGAGCAGGTCTGGTTTCCCGGCGTGCACTGCGATGTTGGAGGAGGTTATGCACCGAGCGATCTGTCGGATATCCCGTTGGCGTGGATGATGCGCAAGGCGATGCCGTGTGGACTGACCTTCACGCAGAAGGCGCTCGAATGTCTGCCGGTGGATGCGCACAAGGTGACTGCGCAAGCTCATGACGAATGGAAGCTCATCCCCTGGGGCATCGCGAAACATCGCACCGTACCGCCGCGATCGTTCATGGCAAGCAGCGTTCAGGAGCGGCTCGATCACTCCGCCGCGTACCGGCCTCCGAATCTGAATCTCTCCGACGGCCAGCTGCAGGGATATGGAACTACCGACGTTCTGAGCTGAAGGCCGCGGCACGACGCGCTCTCATTGCAACGTCGTCGCGCCCGCGGGCGAGGACAAGGCTGCAACGTGCCTGCTCTCTGTCATGCGATTCCAGATCTCCTGGAAACGTGGATCGTCGCGTGACCCGGACCACCTTGGATCGCTCGCGATCGAGATCAAAAACGGCGAGCGCGCCGCATATGCCCGGTTCATCCACGCATAGGTGGCGTCGTAATCCTTGAGTCCAAGATAGACGACCGCGATAAGGTACGGATCCACGAAGCTGGCTCTGGACTCCTGCTGCAGATGCGTCACCGTCGCAAGGGCCGCTCGCCGGTCGCCAGACGCGCCTTCGCTATACCCAATCTCCGCCGTGATGACCGGAGGCTCAAAGCCGTTCACTATCTTGAATCTCTTCAGTATTTCCAGCGCTTCGCCGTAATGTCCCTCCCGTGCCAGGGACCGGCCAAGTCCCCAGTAGATGATGGCGGCATGCGGATCTGTGGCGATCGCATCGCGATAGTAGCGGATGGACTCTTCGTAGCGGCCTTCATAATAGGAGACGCAGCCAAGCTCGTTGATCAGCGACGTCGAGTGCGGATCGAATTCCAGCATGCGGTGCAGATCTTCTTCCGCGTGTCGCATGTGCTCCCGGTCGCCCAGCAGATGCAGATGCGCGGTGCAGCTCAGCGCGCGCATCGCGCTCTCGCGCGCATCCGCTGCCGCCAGTTCATTTTCTGCCGCTCCGAAGTCCCAGTCGTAAACCAGATGAATCAAGCCCAGCGTGCCATGCGCCTCGTGTAGGGATGGGTCGATTGCCAAAGCGCGCTCTGCGTACTGGCGTGCGAGTGGCATGTGATCGCGTGCCGGCTCGTAGAAGAGACCGAGAAGCATGTGGCTGTTTGCCAAGGAGGAATAGGCCAGCGCAAACTGCCCATCCTGCCGGATAGCTTCCTCGTAGTCTTGGATGGCGGCATGCATGCCGCGCGGGCTCGGGTCACGCGCTGCGGACTCGCCCCGAAGGAAGGCCTGGAACGCAGCCGGACTGGTAGTCAGCGGTTTCTGCGCACCGGCGGATTGGCGTGCATCCAGCTCGATGCCCAGTCCCCGGATGACGTCCTGAACGATATCCGCCTGCACGGACGGCATATCGGATTCGTCCGCGATGTACTGATTGCTGCGCAGCACGGTCCCGTTCGCATCGCTCAATTCGGCGTCCAGCACCAGCCGCCCCTCCGGGTTGCGCCGCAGAGTACCCGCCAACAGGGCGGTAACTCCTAGCTGGCCTACTACCTCTTGCCTGCCTGCGTGTTCCACCGCGGTACGCGCCATGACGCGAAGCTTCCGCAACTCGGAGAGCTGGCGGATCAGGTTATCCGTCAGGCCGTCGGTCATGTAGCTGTTGGCATCGCTCCCCGTCTGGTTGGAAAAGGGAAGCACCGCAAGCACGATCGGAGCCTTCGCCGAAGCTGTGGACCGCGGATGCCGGTTGTGACCGAGAAGCCTCCAGCCCAGAAATGCACAAAGCACCAACGCTGCCGCTACCTCCCAGCGCCATAGCCGGTGCAGGATGCCGGGGCCCTGCGCTTGAGCATCCACAGGAATCTTGGGAGCCGATGCCGGCATTTGCCCCGCCTCCGCCGTGAATCCCGGCGGATCAGCCAGAGCCGGAGCGCTTCTCGGCGCCTCCCGCTCGGTGAAGGTGGCGCGGTATCCTCCCTTCGGCATATCGATGACCAGCGTGTCATTCCGGCCCTGCTCCGCGTAATACTCCCGCAGCCGGGCACGCAGGCGCCCCGCTTCCACCCGGACCGTCGCGTCGATCGCCGGATCATAGGAGGCCTCGCGTTCAAAGACCTCGATGGCGATCGCATATTCCTTCAACGACTCTTGGGCATCGTCGAAGGAGTTCTCTACCACGTAGCGCAGGAATCGCTGACTGCGATGGGAGCTGGCGAAGGGCGCGGACGCCAGAATGCGCTCCAGCTCGGCGCGAACGGCTTGCGGTTCCGGCACGAGATGAGAGGCCATTGCAGATTCCCCCAGTCCCCAAAGTGCTCATTCCAAAGGAGCGGGGAACGTAACTTACGGGCCGAAACTTCCTTGTAACTCGCGTCCTGCCCAAGTCTGTGCAGCGTAAGCGGCCAGGGACCAGGCTGCCTGCAGGAAGCGAGGCAGTACATGATCAGCGGTAGGAGTCTCCTGCTCCTGCTGTCAGCCACATTGCTGGCGGCAAGCATAATGCCCGCTCCAATCCACGCGCAAGGTCCGTCAGTGTTTGCGACCGGATTCCGTAACTCCCTCCAACTGCCCAATCGAAAAGGAGGGATTTCCATGCCTGGCAAACCGTCTCCTTCCTGATGGACTGCACGTCGAACGCCGGATTTACCTCTTCATTTCCAATCACTTAAACCGCACAAAGAAGGTACAGATGCAATCTACGGGAGGAACTATGACATCACTCAAGCAACACCCGCCAATGAGGTTCGTGGCCCTGGCATTTGTCTGGGCTTCGGTTCTGCTGATTCCAACATTCGCTCCGGCACAGGATTGGCGAGTGCAAGTCGGCGCCCAGAGTAAGGACAAGGCACTCCAGGTTATCGCTTTCCTGCCGAATGAAATCTGGATTCATGCCGGCGACTCGATAGCTTTTAAAATCGCCACCGACGAACCGCACACAGTTACATTTCTGACCCCAAACCAGGTGGTCCCGCCCTTCCCGGTCGGCTGTCCAGGTACAACTCCGAGCGGCGGCGCGGAAGATGGTACGAGCTGTGTGAATAGCGGCCCACTGACAAACGGGCAAAGCTACTCGGTGACGTTTCCGGAGCCCGGAGATTACAAGCTCATCTGCCTGTTCCACCAAAACCATACTGCGGTAATCCACGTTCTTGATCTCTCCGCGCAGCTTCCTCACGAGAAGGCGTTCTACAGCGCCGAAGCCGCGGACATGCAAAGAGATCTGCTCGCCGCCGCCGACAACATAAAGGCCCATGACACGGGCAGCTCCCCGATGGGGGTGACCGCGGGAACGGGCGGGATCGTCGCGACGGGAGGCGGTTCCGATACGTTGTCAGTAGTGCGTTTCATGCATCCAGACAAGATCGTGCATGTCAGAGACACTGTGGAATGGACAAACGACGACCCGATCACTCCGCATACGATCACATTCGGGGTTGAGCCGGCGAACCCCATGCCCCCTTCAACGAACGTAACCATGGATCCGGACGGAGCGCTGCACGCTACGGTAAGTTCGCCAAAAGACAACGTGCACTCGGGGTTTATCGCTGCAGCTCCACAGAACCAGATCGGTTTACCGCAACCACCGCTGAGCATGACTCGCTTCCGCGTGACATTCACGCGGCCGGGCATTTTCCCGTACAAATGCGTGCTGCATGACAACCTGGGGATGGTCGGCAGAGTGATCGTTCTGCCGTGAGCAAGAGACGGTTTCCGCCGTACCCGGCGTCCCCACGCCGGGTGCAGGCTGGCTAGATCGTATTCGGTAAGTTACAAGACGTTTGAACGGTGGAGGCGTCGGCATACGCAGCGGCGCCTCCTTTTTTTCGCTGACAAAATCATCTACTCCCCTGATCGTGAACCCGGCAGATCGGGCCAGTGCCGCCGGATGCGTTGGACGACCGCCGGCGGGTTCACCGGAGCTTCCGTATCGACGTCAATCGCCGGACACAGACCGATGGGCCGGTCATATTCCTGCAGCAATGCGACAGACATGACCTTCATGCTGTGCGCAGGATGATGATCCGTCCTCGTAGCGCGTTCGCGAAAACGCCGCGATGCTTCCTCCAGCGTGCAGTGGCAGTAGACTTCCAGCTTCCGGCCCTGCAGTGCCGCAAACCGTTCGCGTTCATGCGCGCTTCCGGGCCGGAAGTTCGCTTCCAGAATCACCTGCGGGCAGCCCGGGGCAAGCGACCATAGCAGATCCATGGCGGCTCGGCTCAGCAGGTGGGAAAGTTCGGGCGCAGCCAGGTTTCGAATGAGATGAGTGCCGAGCGAATCGAACAGCGACTCCTTGATCGTGTCCTTCGAGATCAGCGGATAGCCCAGAATCTCTGCCAACGCCCGTGCGAGCGTGCTCTTACCGCTCGCGGGCGAGCCGCTCACCAGCAGGATGGAGCGCTGCGGCGACTCCGCCACGCCGCTCATTCGGAATATTTCCACGCCGCTCAATCGGCGTATTTCAAGGTCACTTCCGCACCCTTGCCGCTATCCGGAACGGTGACGGACATCGCATGGCGCTCCGCGTTGTAGCTGGCCAGGATTCCGTCGGCGCCCTCTGCTTTGGTGGAGGGGCCGCCGTAGACTTCGATATGCAGCGCCTGCCACCACGGCGTAAAGCTGCCTTCGCGCGGTGCGGCCTTCACCGTCACCGTATCGCCGCTGACCGTGCACGAGAACTGCTCGCGCATGAATTCGCCCTTCTTGTAGTTGAGCGTAACTCCATCGTCCAGATATATCGATCCCGCGCACGGCTGCG
>DASQRJ010000611.1:0-2169 GCA_035642955.1 Acidobacteriaceae bacterium | reverse complement strand
TCATCGCCGACGGCGCGAAGATCGATAACCTGGTGCAGGTCGGGCACGGCTCCAGCGTCGGCGAGAATACGCTGCTGTGCGCGCAGGTAGGTCTTGCTGGATCGACCGAGGTTGGCCGCAACGTGGTGCTGGCCGGGCAGGTCGGTGTCGCCGGCCATTGCCGCATCGGCGATGGCGCTGTCGCCACCGCGCAATCGGGCATTCCCAACGACGTGGCCCCCGGTAAGATTGTGAGCGGCTATCCGGCTATCGATAACCGGCAATGGCTGCGGGCTTCCGCCGTATTCCAGCGCTTACCGGAGATTTTGCGCCGTCTGCCCCGGAAATCCTCCGAATGAAGGACTGCAAAATTAGCAGACTGCTGATAAATAAGTGATTTGCAATGGAAATCTCGGCAGCGCCAGGGTGCATCGGCGCATCGTAAGGCTAAATGTCCGACATTGAGGAAAATAAACCCGCTGGCACGGTAGCAGAAGCTGTGCAGGAAGAGCCGGTTCGCGTCCTACTGCTGGACGATCATCCGGAAAACCTGCTGTTGCGCTCGACCATCCTGCGCAAGCACGGCTACATCACGGAGACCGCCGACTCGGTCGAAGAAGCAGAGAAGCTGCTGGACCGCATCGACATCGCGGTCCTGGACTACCACCTCGGCGCCGGACGTTTCGGCACCGACGTGGCTACCGAGCTGCGCGAGCGACGTCCCGAGGTGCCGATCATCATCCTCTCGGCCACGCTCGAGCGGCGCTTTGGCGGCGTGGAGGACATGCATCTGCTGAAGGGTTACAGCTCCATCGACGACCTGGTCACCGCGCTGCGCGGCTTTGAAGCCAAGCGCAGAGGCAAGCCGGTCGTGGTCGATGCGCGCGATTTCTTCTACTCCCGCATCAACATGGCGATGGGTGACGACGTGGTGCTTGAGATACTCGATGCCAACGGCAACTGGCAATATGTCAATGACACCTGCGCCCGCCTGCTGGAGCAGCCGCGCGACTGGTTCCCCGGCAAGAACATGTTCGTCGAGATGCCGGAACTGGCTCCCGATTGGCGCGAAATCCTGCGCACCGTCGCGGTGCAGCGCGAAACCTATATCGACCGCACCTATCGCGGCCTCCTCAACCTGCCCCGCAAGGGCGAGGGCTGGGTGTGGAACGTGCTCGCTTTTCCTCTCACCCTGCACAACAACCAGACCGGCGTGGTGCTGACTGCCCGCATCTTAGAACGTAAGACAACGCTGTGAACGTAAGACGACCCTGTGACGGAAGGCGCCGTGGGCGGCGCGGCAGGAAACGCCTTGAAGGATTGAAACGGAACTATGAGAGTTACACTTTGCTGTCTTGCCGCGCTGGGATTTCCCGCTCTGCTGGCGGGCTGTCACGGCGGACCAAGCCTGGGGCGGCCGGAAGCTGCATTCCTCATCACAGTGCGGAATCAGGGCCCGGATATCCATCAGCTGGAAGTGGACTACCCCAACGCCAGCTTCGGCCGCGACGCCGTGCCCAGCGGCACCAGCTTCAACTATCCGCCCAAGCTGATCGGCTCCGGACCGGTGAAGGTCACCTTCAACGACTCCACGGGCAAGAGTCACACGGCGACCGGCCCGGTGGTGCAGGACGGGATGCGCAAGGACCTCGTGATCTCCATTGGCGAGGATGAAGGCATCCTCTTCCAGGCTCTGCCCGATCAGCCGAGCTGACGGCGACTCTCACGCCTCGAACTGCGTCTGTGAGATAAGTGGAATCACGGATGCGCCTTCGTCAACGTCAATTGATTGCACTCTCCGCTCTTTTCCTGACCTCGACAGCAGGAGTGCCCCAGTCGCCTGCTCCTGACGCGGCCGCCCCGGAGCAGCCGCCCATCTCCTCACGGATTCCCGCCGTCGCAATTCCCGCTTTGGGGCTCGAGACCAGCATGGCGTGGAAGTCGGACCACGACGACCAGACCCGAGGCTGGTCTACTGGCAGCACGCACTTTCCGATCTTTCCCGATGGGCAAAACGGTCTTCAAGGACGCCAGTTTGTCGCGTCCTACGGCAACAAGGGCGGCGAGCGCTACCACCTGACCTTTGGCCGGGATACGGCGGCCACCCACTTCATCTACGAAGCGAATGTCTACCTGGTCACTCCGGCGGAGATCGCGAATGTCGAGATGGACATGAACCAGGTGCTTGCG
>DASQRJ010000610.1:0-2185 GCA_035642955.1 Acidobacteriaceae bacterium | reverse complement strand
CATCGATCAAGTATGCCGCCGCCTCATGCACGGCAGCGCGCTCGAGGGGAACAAAGTACCAGGCCGGATCGAGCTCCCGGTCAAATTGGATGCGCCACGTGACCGCAGTGTGTGTCGCGTCGATCGGCGTCCATTCCACCTCTGAGCTGTCCCACGCGATCCAGTGTGCCAGCTTGCTGCCGTCCTGGATTGCGCTGAAGCGGAGGTATCCCGGCCGGCTCTCCGTGATCCGCATCTTCAGATCGCCGGGAGGTTTTCCTTCGGCGCCGGAGAAGCGAATCGTTCGCGCCGACCCCGGCGCCAGCCCGCTGCCGGTGGCTGCGATCGGTCGCGGAAAACCGATGCGAAGCGGCGCGGGAAGCAACAGCGCAATATCGGGGGACTGGCCGAGCCGTTGCTGCACCGCATCGGCGGACGCGGGCACGACTTTGCGCACGCTCACCACTTGCGTTCGATCGAAAGTAAGGGCGGGAATGACGCCCTCCAGGCACATCGGTAGAAGCACGACAGCGACACAGCTCAGCCGCGTGCTTCGATTCCGCACGGCCCGGTCCGCGATCAGACCCACCACGATGCCTACCAGATAAAACAGCGGTGCAGCGAACAGAATGCAGATGAAGCCCTCGCCAAGCAGCGGGGCGACGATGAGAAGCGCCAGCGTGACGCCCCTGATGATGGTGCCGGTTACCGTCTGCGCGGCGGGCTGGAGTGCAACCACGATGGCCAGCACCGACGGGATGCCGATAAAGAGCGCCGCTGTCTGCTCCAGGTGCTGGTGCGTGAGGAGCCGATAGAACAGCGATCCCGCTGCGCACGCGACGATGATAGCGATCAGCGTCCACTGCTTTGCGCTGATGCGTGGTCGTGGATCGTCTGATTCGCTCATCATGCCTCCTGACTGAGATTTGGCTGAGATTGCAGATTCAGTTCACGGAAAGCAGGTCTGCTTCACGCAGCAACGCAAGAATTCTTCCCCGGACCGGCTTCAGCAGCGGCAGTTTGGCGAGCGTCAGCAGCTTCAGCGTCAGGTCCAATGCGCCGTCGGCCAGCCGCCGCGTCCGTCGCTGTCCGGGGGAGTTGTCGTAGATGAAGAGAATCAGCAGCCCCATTTGCAGCGACCACAATGCGATTGGCAACAGCTCTTCAAGATCTTTCGGCAGGCGCTCGCGGGCAATCGCACCGCGAAAGACATGGATACTGCGGCGGCGGATCTCCGCGGTGCCGCGGCCCAGGCAGGAGAGCGGATGATCCGGCTCGCCGGTGTAACGGAAGACCACGCCGAGAAGCATGCGGTCGTTCCGTGCCAGGTCGAACTTGGAGTGCATCGCGGATGCAAGACGCGGCTTCAGATGCGCGTTTGTTTCAAAAACCTCGGCGCAAACAGCCTCCTGCTCCGACTGCACGGCATCGTAATACGCCTGGACGATCGCTTCCTTGCTGGGGAAGTAGTAGTAAGCGGCGCTCTTGGCCACGTCGGCATGCAGTGCGACGTCCTGCATGGTGGTTGCGTCAAAGCCTTTCTCGCGAAAGACCTCGAGCGCGCACCGGAAGATGTGCTGCCGCGTCTTTTCGCCCTTGTCCGTCGCGAGCTTATTTTTGAACACGGTCAAATCATGGCCGAAGAAGCTCCAGGCGTCAATAGAATTTTTGAACCAGGTCAAAAATATGGAAGACGGATTCATCGGCTCTTTGTGTTGCCTTCGGCCTTTCACATTCCCTGGCCGCTCCACACGTGCGTTAGAAATGCTTTAAGCTCTTCAACGTGGAGCTCAAAGGCAAGAAGGTTCTCGTCGTCGGGTTGGGGGTTTCGGGTTTTGCTGCGGCACTCTTCCTGCGGCGGCGTGGGGCGCAGGTGACGGTTTCGGATCTGCGCAGCGCGGAGGCGCTGGGGAAGCATATTCCGGCGCTGCTCGATGCCGGGGTCAATGTCGAAGCAGGCGGCCACGGGCATGCCACCTTCCGCCGCCAGGACCTGATCGTTCTCAGTCCCGGCGTCGCTCCCAATACCCCGGAGATGGATGAGGCCCGCACCTTCCACATCCCGATCATCGGCGAGGTGGAGCTGGCGGCTCGCTTCCTGAAGACGAAGATCCTCGCCATCACCGGTTCGAACGGCAAGACCACCACCACCGCGCTGGCGGGGGAGATCCTGAAGGCTGGCGGGCTCACGACGCTGGTCGGCGGC
>DASQRJ010000609.1:0-10502 GCA_035642955.1 Acidobacteriaceae bacterium | reverse complement strand
GCACGAAGATCACACCGAAACGTTTCATCTCGTTTCCGCTCCCGTCAGATTCACCGCCTCTTTGGCTGAGGTCTGAGGTGCGCCTTCCGCGATACCTGCACAACTGCGCAGTATGTCCATGGCTCGTTGCTGAATCGCCGTTGCCTCTGCAAGAGGCAGCGATTGCGAATCGGAGACGATTGCGAATTCGAGCTGACCCGCAAAGCTGGAGAGCACGACGGTATTTGCGGGAGTGGGCGACACCATCACCAAGGGGCTGTACACCGTCTCCAGCGTGAACGTCCGGTACTCCGTTGGCAAGTCAAGACGTCCCATGTTGGAGACGGTGAGGTGTCGCACCGCCGGTGCATCCTCGGTATCCTCCACCAGTCTGTCGTATTTGTCATGCAGGCTTTCCAGGCCGACCAGATTCTCGTACAGGCCGGCTCCAAGCCGATCGATGCGGCGCGTCATGTCTGCCTTGATCACGCGCGCGCACTCCCAAAAACCGGCCTCCGTTATCTTCTCGGGCGACACCTTTTTCAGGTTCAGCGCAACACCAGGCGCAATGCCAAATAAGGCGTCCGGCATCAACTGCGGCAGGAACCTGCGCACATTCACCATGGTGTACGCCTTGCGCAGCGCGGAACGTCCGCGAATGTCACGGAACGCCTGGAGAAATGCCAGTGTCACCGCAGCGAGCACCGTAACACCCTCTGCCCTGCAGCGATCCATGATCGACAGCGAGTTGTCCGCATGCAGCCGCCAGCGGTGAAAATACATCTGCTCGCTAACGATCGGCGCGCGCACTTTCCCTGCGTTCCTGCGCTTCAGAAGAAGACCCAGCCGAAGCAGGCGCATCTTCCAGTGCACGCGCCGCCGAAAGCGCCGATCCTGTCGCAGAACAGCGGGGACCAGGTCTTCCACGGTCTTGATCGCGTCATAGTTCGTTAGCTCCGGCTCCGCGGTTTCCGGCCTTTGCGGCGGATGGTCGCAGGCGCGAAGACACTCCTCAAGAAGAGTCATACCGGACTGGCCATCGCAGATGCAGTGGTGGGCCACCAGGATCAATTCACTGGCAAGGGACCCGCGGAGCCATACGAACCGCGCCAATGGGGCAGGCCCGAGGCCGAAGGGGACAGTCCACTCCCGCCGAACCTGATTCTGCCAGTCGTCTTCGCTTCTTCGATCGGCAATGCGCAGCGGGATCGGCGCGGGGCTGTCCTGCAGCACGAAATGGGGTCGTCCATCGACGTATTGCACCACGCAACGCAACAGCGGGTGCGTGGATTGCAGAGTGACCAATGCCCGCCGCAGCTGCTCTTCGTTGAATGTGCCTATCAGCTTGATCGTGAACACGCTCGTGAACGGAGTACGGCCTTCGCGGTACATTGTCCGTTCCAGCAGCAGCAGCGGCCTGGAGCGCGTGAGGCCGTGCTCCGGCACGCTTTCCGATGCGTCTGGCTCATGGATCGGAGTGGGATGCACCGTGTTCATGCGGTGCGCCCTCTATGAACTGCACCTTCAGCAGGGTCGTGCAACAGACCCCATCCCTGCAAACAGCGCAACGCCTCGCCTAAGCCGTCCTCCGCGCGTACGGCGCAACCAAGTTCAAAAGCTCTGTGCAGCATAGCGGGATGTTGTGCGGCTTTCATCGCGCCGGCCATTGCATGGGGGTTCAGGGCCTTGCGATCCAGGGCAGGAGGCGCCACACCTTTTCGGTAAAGGCACCGCGCCCAGAAGGGCTGATCCCCGTAGAACGGCACAATGATCGACGGAATGCCGGCCCGCACCGCGGCCGCAGTGGTTCCCGCTCCGCCGTGATGGACCGCGGCTGATACACGCTGAAAGAGCCAATTGTGCGGAGCGTGGCGAACAAAGAAGACCCGCTCGCTCTGCCCAATCCCCTCGTGATCCAGGCCACCCCAGCCGGTGGCCAGCACGGCGCGCTGATCATTTTTCTTCACGGCATCGAGCACAACCTCGGTGAATGTCGTCGCCCTGCTGCTCACCATGCTGCCGAAGCCAACGTAGATTGGCCTAGGTCCCGCCGCCAGGAATTCCTCCAACGCTTTGGGCGGTCTCCACAGTGGCTCGTCCAGAAACCAGTAGCCGGTAACCAGCGAACTGTCCGGCCAGTCCGCCGGCCTGGGCAGCACATGGGTGCTGAAACCATTGATCACCTTGGCTGCGTGCAAATCGCTCCGGAAGAGATAGGGCCCAAGCCGCGAATATCGGCGCAAGCCAAGCTGCGGGCGAACCACCTCATTGATGGCCGGACGCATCACTCCCCAGACCATCTGGAAGAGTAGATGATGAGCTCCAAGGCTGAGCAACCCTGGGAGCT
Source organism: Acidobacteriaceae bacterium (assembly GCA_035642955.1). Classification (GTDB taxonomy): domain Bacteria; phylum Acidobacteriota; class Terriglobia; order Terriglobales; family Acidobacteriaceae; genus KBS-83. Next base: position 8,176 of record DASQRJ010000609.1, on the reverse strand, counting down.
TATCCCGCGCACCGCTGAATACCATGGGGGGCAGCAGCCGCGATGGCGTCAGGGGTTGCAGGCGCGCAATGGCGAATGGAATTCCCAGCGCTTCAGAGAGCGCTTTCGCCAGCAGCGTGCTGTTGCTCACGCCGATCAACAGCCCCGCGCCATCGGCGGCGGCGAGCCCCTCGTGCACCCAATTAGCAGCCCATTCCGCATACCGATCGCGAAAGATGCGGGCCATGACGCGCAGATTCAGTCCCTGGTCCGCGATGGTTCGATCCGATTCCAACATCGACTGGAAGTCCGCGGTTAGCGGATAAAACTCCAGCCCCGCCCGGCGAACCATCTCCGCAAAGTTCGGGCTGGTGGCAATGCGCACCGGATACCCACTACGCTGCAATCCCTGGCCTAGGGCGACGCAGGGACGAATATCTCCTTGCGTGCCGATGGTGAAGATGACGATGGGTGCGTTCATGCCAGTGATCCTTCCCCAATCCGGCTCCGAAGCGCTGAAGAAGACACGGGTATGACCTGCAGGTCAGCCGTGAAGAGGAGTTGCTGCAGGGCGTGACCGATCTTCGCCGCAGGCTCCGGATCCAGAACTTCCTCGTGATGGCAAGCAAGCTCGTGCACCTCAATCCGACCTCCGACAAAGGGACGCCAAGCATAGGGGCTGTGATCGAGAATGCCTTCCAGGTTGCCGTCGTACTCCGTGGCCTGGAAGAACAGCAGGTCGAGGTCGATCGTGCCAGGCACGAATTTGCGGGCCAGCTCGAGATGCTTGATCATCACCGCGCAAAGATTCTGTATGAATTGCGGATTGCCCTTGAAGATCTCCTGTAAGAGCGGAACAGACCGTGGATCGTAGGTTTGCACCAAGACCGTCGCCAGTTCCTGCAGCGTCTGGGGCATTTGGCCATCGCACACAGGCGCATTCAGGAAACTCAACGCCGCACGCACTTCATCCGCCTCGCTCCTCAGACCAGCGAGCTGCCCAGAAATGAAGAGGTAGCTGTCAATCATGGCCAGGAACTCAACCTCTTCTCCTTCAACCTGCATCTGCTCGGCAATGGAGTGGCCGATCAGACCACCCAGCGAGCGGCCCATCAGCCGATAGGGACCGCTGGGCTGGATCTTCCGGATCTCAGACAGATAGTCCGCAGCGATCTCTTCGATGCTGGAAGGCATCGCTTCGACCTGGCGAAGCGCGCGCGATTGCAGGCCATAGATGGGCAGCGCGGGATCCAGGTGCCGCAGCAGGCTCGAGAAACCCAAGCTGATGCCGGCCATGGGATGGATGCAAAACAGCGGCCTTGGCGCGGCATTGCGAACCTTGCGCAGCGGTAGCATCACGTTCAGCGGGTCCAAGCTCTCCCCGGTCAGGCGTTCGACAACCCCCGCCAAGTCCGCGATCGTCGGAGCTTCAAACAGGCTGCCCACGGGCAACTCAACCCCGAGGTGCAAGCCGCAGCTGGCCCCCATGACCGCCGCGCTCAATGAATCCCCACCCAACTCGAAAAAGTTGTCGTGCAGGCCTATTTCCTCCACATTTAGAATCTGCTGCCATAACGTGGCCAGCTTCTTCTCCATGGCCGTCACCGGTTCGACGTAGCACTTGCGGCCCGCACGTTCCGGTATCGGCAGAGCTTTGCGATCCAGCTTGCCGTTCGGCGTCAACGGCAACGCATCGAGCGGCGTGAAACGGGATGGCATCATGGAACTGGGAAGGCGGCCGGCGAGAGCGATCCTAAGTGCGCTGATTTCGATGGAAGAACCCGCTCGCGGCACCAGATAAGCAATCAACGTCGTGGTATGGTCCGGATTGCGATGCGCGGCAACCGCTGCTTCAGCCACCATGGGATGTTCCCGCAGCGCGCTCTCGATCTCGCCCAATTCGATGCGTTGACCATTGATCTTCACCTGCTCGTCTGCCCGCCCGATGAATTCCAGCTGGCCGCCCTCATTCCAGCGCACCAGATCCCCCGTGCGGTACATGCGGCTGCCATCCCCGGTGAATGGATTCTCGAGGAATCGCTCCGCCGTGAGTTCCGGCCGATTGAGGTAACCCTTGGCTACGCCCGCGCCGCCGATGTATAGCTCTCCGAGAGCCCCCATTACAACCGGCTGACGATCCTCGCCCAGCACGTAAAGTTGGGTGTTGACGATGGGGCGTCCGATGGGCGGCGACGCGGCGCCAACGTCAAGCAGTTCAAAAGCGGTGGACCAGATCGTCGTTTCGGTCGGGCCATAAAACTGCGTAACTCTTGCGGCCATGCGTTTGAGATTCGCCGCAAGATCGGCACTCAGCGCCTCGCCGCCTACTAAGACGTGGACATTCTCCAGTTTGGTCTCTGGGCTGGAGAGCAGGATGCGCCACAAGGACGGCGTAGCCTGCACATGCGTCACGCCGCTGCGCCGGATCAGCCGCGCCAGTTCGGGCGCATTGCGCACCGCCTCGCTGCCGGCCATCACCACGCGCGTCCCAACAGTCAGCGGCAGGTACAACTCAAGTCCGGCTATGTCGAAAATTATCGTGGTCACGGCCAGGAATTTGTCCCTCGGCGTCGGCTTCAGCAGGCGCTGCATGCCATAGAGAAAGTTGCTGAGATTGCGATGCGTTACTTCCACGCCCTTGGGATGTCCCGTGGACCCGGACGTGTAGATGACGTACGCTGTTCCATCCGCCGTACTCAGGTCGGGCACATGCAGGCTCTCGCCCCGCAGCACGTCCAGGTCCTTCGGCTGCAGAATCGTGAAGCCCGCATCGGCAAACCGCGCATGCGTCTCAGGTTCAGCGATGACGACTGTCGGCGCGGCATCTTCCAGCACCATTGCTAGCCGTTCGGGGGGGCTGTCCAGATCGAGCGGGAGATAGGCTGCGCCGGTACGTAGGATCGCCAGAAGTACACTCAGCAACCGTTCGTTGCGCGGCAGCGCCACGGCAACAATCTGTCCCGGTTTCACTCCGTGCGCGATCAGTTGACGCGCTTGCCGCAAGCTGTGCTCGTGCAACTCGCGATAACTTACCGTAACCTTCCCAAACTCAACCGCCGCGGCATCGGGAGTTTCCGCTGCCCATTTCGCGACCAAACCAGCGAGGCTGATCGCTGGGACTTGCTCGCGGGTATCGTTCCATTCGAATACAAGGCGCCGGCGCTCTTCTTCGCCGAGAATGTCTAGTTCCGCCAGCGGCGCACCGGGATGCTCCAACACCTGGTCGATAAACCGCAGCAGCCTGCGGCGATGCTCGTCCAGCTCAGCTATTTCGTAGAGCGACGGATTCGCATCCAGGTCGAAGCGCAGGTCGACGTTCGTCCCGCGATCGTACACGAACACCATCAGATCCTCGGCAGAGCTGTTCGACACATTGTGCGAGTGAGTGGATGCCCCATCGAAACTGAGCTGGTAGTCGAAGGGCTCGATGTTTACACCCAGCCACGCAACGTTCTGCCCTTGTCCCACAAGTCCAAGATCCCGGCGCATGTCTTCAAAACGATATTGCTGATGCCGCAGCGCCTGCCGCACCGTGCGCGAAACTTGAGCGATCGCCTCAACCGCCGTCATTCCCGGCGTGAACGACGCTCGGAGCGGCACCACGTTCGCCGATACCGATACGGAGTTCCGCAAGGCTCCGTTGACGCGGCCCGAAACCGGCATGCCGAAGACAAGGTCCGGAACCCCGGTCACGCGCTGATAATAAGACGCGATCAAGGCGATCAGTACCTGGGGCAGGCTGGCCCCGGCGCCCTTGCCGAATTCACCCAACTGCCGCGCAGTTGCGGCGGGCAGATATCCCACGCTGCGGAGCAACTCCCCACTCAATCCATGCCGGCGGTTACGCCGCGACAGTGTCACCGCCTCCGGAAGCTGCGCCAGCTGTTCGTGCCAATACTCGCGGTCGCGACGGAAACGATCGGAATTTCGATAGCTGGACTCAGCCTCCAGCATCGCTTCCACCGTGCAGAAGCAGTTGGGTTCCGGCTCATTGCCTCTTGCATACGCGGTGTAGAGCTCGGCCAGCCGCCGGGCCACCAGTCCGCCGCCATAGCCGTCGTACACAATGTGATGAGCGCGCTGATACCAGAAATAAGAATCGTCCGAGGCCTTCAGCAGAGCCGAGCCCCACAGCGGTCCCTTTGCTAGATCTACTGGCTGCATCACATCGTGCGTCATCCAGTCATGGATCGTCTTGCGCGGGTCTTCTTCGTCACTCATATCAACATATGGAAAATTGCCACCGTAATTCGGCCACGGAATTTGCCGCGGCATACCTTCTTTCTCAACCACCCGTACGCGGAGTTGCTCCGCTTCGGCCGCCAACTGATGCAGGGCGCGCCGGAAGATCTCCGGCTTGATCGGACCGCAGATCTCGATCGCTTCGGCAATGTTCAGATTTGCGCCTGGAGAAATCTTCTGCGTCAACCAGAGACCGCGTTGTGCGACGGTCAGCGGATACGAATCTTGCGCGTGCTCATTCATCATCTGTCCCTCCTTCAAGGGGCCCAGCTACACGGGACACACTTCGAGTTAGCGGCTCGTCGCGTACGCAGGAGGGGACAGCCAACAGCCAAGCCCCCACACGCACGGCCACCGCCAGCGCGCTTGCCGCTGACTTCTAAGCGAGCAAAATTCCAGTAGTTCTCATGAGACTGCCAATCCCATGGCGAGTCGTCAGGCCACGGACGTGCGGCAGCGCGTACCGTTCGGTTGAGCGAATTTCAGGTTGTCGGGCTGTTACGTTGCCGCAGAGCACTACCTCTCTGCGGGAAGGGGGAGTCGCATACAGACAGCTCAAACCGAAGCAGGGAAATTGCAGTAGAAACGCGAAGGGTCGTAAAGCTACCTAACAGACTGGTACCCTTTACGGGTTACTCTTGTGGCGAATAGTAACACGGCCCGGTCGCGATGCAACTACGATAACGCTGGAGGAACTGTTAAATTTTCGTCCGCTGCACGCACGGCTCATCGGCTCCGTTCGTGAGTCTAAAGTCATTCACAATTCCGAGATCATCCGCTGCACTCCATCAGATCTTCTACACGGTTCGCTGAGCCACGCTGCGGAGTTTTTCCATGCTCTAGGAACCTTGCTGAAAAGGTAAGTCAACGCGATTTCGTTCGAAGAACCACCTTGCGAGGATGCCCCAGGAGCGACCGATACCCGCTGGATGACATGTAACCATCCTATATTTCAGGGCTCCAAATCGAGCAGGGCGGGTTCTTTCAATAAGTTCCAAGAAGAGAACTCTACTTCGCGCAGTGATCGGCAGAATGCACATCGAGGCGCGTACAGAAAGACAACTTCACAAGGAAGGCATGATAAGCGACTCGGCTGTCTCCGCTCGGTATCCACTGCGTAACTCCGCATTTCGGCTTTTGTGGGCAGGCAATACCATCTCCTCAATCGGCGACCAGTTCTATTTTGTCGCTCTGCCGTGGCTGATCCTACAGCTCACAGATTCCAGCATTGTCCTTGGCACCATCACCATGACGGCCGCCCTTCCGCGCGCGGCCTTCATGCTTCTCGGAGGAGCCCTGAGCGATCGTTTCTCTCCGCGACGCATCATGATCGGCGCGGCATGGTCACGTGCAGTCGCGGTGGCCGCCATTTCCGTGCTCATCTGGACCCACTCGCTTCCACTGTGGCCGCTCTACGCTCTGGCCTTCTGTTTCGGTGTGGCCGACGCCTTTGCCGAGCCCGCCGCGCAAACCTATCTCCCCTCGCTCGTCGAACCGCCACAACTCCCGTCCGCCAACGCTCTTTTCCAATCCTCGATCCAGATCACGACTCTCGTTGCGCCTGCACCGGCAGGCCTGTTCATCAAAGCATTCGGAACAGCCTGGGCTTTCTTCATCGACGCTGTCAGTTTCTTGTTCATTATTGGCGCTCTGCGGGCTCTGCCCGACCCGCCCAAGGCCACCCTTGGCGCTCCGCCGGGCAATGTTGTCGGGTCCATCGTGGAGGGCTTGCGTTACGTCCGGAGTGACGTCGCACTCGCTTCCCTCATGGCTCTCATCGCCGTGCTCAATTTTGCCATCAGTGGCCCGGCCACGATCGGCGTGGCGTTCATCGCCAAAGAGAAGTTCGGCTCGGCGGCTTCTTTTGGCCTGCTCGTGTCGGCGCTCGCGGCGGGCAGTCTCACGGGACTGCTGGCTGCAGGCTTGTTCAAGCAGCGCAAGCGCGGACGTCTCCTGCTGCTGGTCACCGCAGCCATCGGAGTATGCCTCGGCTCCATCGGGTGGATCGATCGAATGCCTTCGCTGGCCGCTGTCTTGTTCCTTATGAGCTCCGGGGCTGGCTTCCTCAACGTGCAGTTGGTCGCCTGGTTCCAGCAGCGCGTTGAACGCGCAATGATGGGCCGGGTTATGAGCGTGCTCATGTTTGCGGTCGCCGGCCTTACGCCCGTCTCCATGGCCCTCGCCGGATTCGTCATCAAGTGGAGTCTGCTTGGCATGTTCATCATTGGAGCAAGCATGGTTCTTCTGGTGACCCTGCTCGCAGCGATGCACCGGCCTGTTCGCGAAATTGATTAACCCGCCTCCACAGCGCGCGTACTGCCCGTGCGAAATGGGGCTAATGCCCACTTCGAGTGGCCGCACAATCTTGAACGCCTCAGCTATCATGGCCGTATGAAATTGCCAGAAGCCTTTCACGGTCATCCCGTATGTCTGGTCATTTGGATTATCACGTTCGGGTTTTGCGTCGTGCCCGAGTTTGTTCGCTCCCAAAAGCTACGGGCGGGACACGGTGCTCAGAAGTCTGATAAGGGTTCAGAGTTAGTTGTGATCTTGGCAGCGAATTTCGCGCTGCTGGCTGGATTCGTCTCTGCCGTTGTCTTTCCGGGATTTTCCATCGCGAGTGACTGGAAGCCTATCTTTGAGGCCGGCATTGTCATCTGGTTAAGCGGGACAATATTCCGCTGGTATTCGATCCGCACTTTGGGGCGTTTCTTCACATACGATGTAGCTGTTTCGAATGACCAGCCTGTAGTGGAACAGGGCCCGTACCGTTGGCTTCGTCACCCGTCTTATCTTGGTTCGCTGCTGGCAATAATCGGCTACGGTATGACGCTAACGAACTGGCTTACGATATTCTTACCGGCACTGTGCCTCGGCGCGGCCTATGCATACCGAATCCATGTCGAGGAGCAAGCTCTTCTGCAAGGGCTGGGACCTCTTTATCACGAGTATATGAAGCGCACATGGCGGTTGATTCCATTTGTGTTCTGATCAATCGAAACGTATCGAGCCAGCCACAAATAGCCGTGGGCATCATGAATTACAAGCATAAACCGACCATTCTGGCCAATTTTTGGTTGTAGTGCCAGCCTTGCTCATGCGGTTACCGGCTCCGTCATGTAGTCGGCCATGTGGGAATAGATCGCATCTGCACTTGGCTGGGGGTTGAGTTGCGGTGTAGCAGCCACTTGTTCCCTGTGTCGGGTTACGGCGTCCATCTGCCGCAGCAGGGTGGCAGCGTCCGTGGCGGTGGCAACGCGCAGGCTATCGCTTTGCTTCAGCTCGTGTGCTGAGTAGCCACAGAGGCGGTTCCGAATCTCCTCCGCAAAGCGGTTGAGCTCCTGATCCTGGCCCACGTTCAGCTTCGGCAGAAGCTCAACCAGGTCGAACACGTTATGGATTGTAGCAGCGCGCGGAGATCTTGACCTTACCGCCGTCGTGAAAGGCCTGAGACGGTGCGCTGAAATGATCGTTTCCGGGTAACTATTGGCTCGAAGGGCCTTCGGTGGGATTAAAGGAAAGGGCTGGGGCGGCCGGATGGAGGGATTAGCGGGTGTTTGGTTGTCCGCGGATTGAGCTGCGCCTGTATCCGGCGACTCTGTCGATGGGCGAGAGGACGACATCCATGTCTCTGATTCAGACGTGCAAGTGTGAAGAATGCGACATGCAGAAATCGTTCGCAAATCACTGGGTGATGATGCACGAGAGAAATGGGAATCTGGTGATTCTGCCGAAGTGGGACGAGAAGTTGATCCGGCGCACGCGGCATTTCTGCGGACGGGCACATGCCAGCCGGTATGTGGAACGTTGGATCGCGAGTCCGAGTGGGGCGGTTGGGGCGATGTCGGATGGCGCGGCGGCGGCATTTGAGCCACAGCAGGCAGGGCATTCCCTGGTGCTGGCGCAGAGCGTGCCCGATGCGGAGAACGAGGCGACGGCGACGGAACAGGTTGGG
>DASQRJ010000608.1:0-4191 GCA_035642955.1 Acidobacteriaceae bacterium | reverse complement strand
GGCTGCGCTTTATCTTCATCACGCTGATCTTTGTCGGCTGGGCGGTTCTCATCCTGGGCCGGTTGCTCTGGCTGCAGGTGATCGCACACGGGCAATTCGTGGAGCTGGCGGCGCGCCAGCAACAGCGCACCTTTGAGGTAGCGCCCCGCCGCGGCATCCTCTACGACCGCAACATGCATGAGCTGGCCATGACCGTGTTGGTCGATTCGGTCTATGGCGTTCCTACCGAGATACGGGACAAGAATGCGACAGCGGCATCGCTTGCGCGCGTCGTCCATACTGACCCGACGGATGGCTTCACCACTCCCCACCAGATCGACGCGCGCTTCCATGCCTCCAAGAATTTTGCCTGGGTGGCGCGCAAACTCGATCCCGCTACCGTTGCGCGGGTGAAGGCGCTGAACCTGAAGGGCATCTACTTCCAGAAGGAGTTCAAGCGCTTCTATCCGAACGATGCGCTGGCGGCGCAGGTGCTGGGGTATGTCGGCACGGATGACAACGGTCTGGGCGGACTGGAGCGCCGCTTCGACAAAGACCTGCATGGGACGCCCGGACGCATGCTGACCGCGCTCGACGCCAAGCGGCACGTGCTGGGCAGTGAAGCGCGCGAGCCGGAGCCGGGCGACAACCTGATGCTCTCGATCGACGAGAACATCCAGTTCATGGCGGAGCGGGCGCTGGATCATGCGATGGCGAAGTATCACCCGTTGAACGGAACGATCGTCGTCCAGGACACGCACACCGGCCAGATCCTCGCGCTCGCCATGCGTCCTACGTACAATCCCAATGATTTCCGCCACGCCACCACCAGCCTGCTGCGCGATCACGCCATCAGCGACGTCTACGAGCCGGGCTCGACCTTCAAGCTGGTGACCTACTCGGCTGCGCTGGATGCGGCTGGCGTCCAACCGACAGACATGGTCGATTGCCAGGGAGGACAGATCACGCTGTATGGCCGCACCATTCACGACGATGTTTCCGACCGTGGGCTGGGACGCGTGACGATAGAGCGGGCGCTCGAAAAATCGAGTGACGTGGCCGCGGTGAAGACGGCGTTGAAGCTGGGGCAGGACCGGTTCTACTCCTATATCAAGGCATTCGGATTCGGGTCGCGCAGCGGCATCCAGTTGCCGAGCGAGACGCGCGGTTTGCTGCGTCCTGTTGCGCGCTGGAACGCGACCAGCATCGGCTACCTGGCCATCGGGCATGAGATTGCCGTAACGCCCATCCAACTGGTCACCATGGTGTCGACCATCGGCAATGGCGGGATATACCTGCCGCCGAGCATCCTGCTGGAGAATGCAAAGCAATTGAAGCCGGGCGAGCCGATGAAACCGCTGCCGTTTCATCCGGAACAGGAGCTGCCCGATCCGCTGCCTAGCGGGGCGCATCGCGTCATTTCACCGCTGACCTCGGCGAAGATGCGCAAGATGATGGAAGGCGTGGTGCTGGAGGGCAGCGGCCGCCCGGCGGCGCTCAACGGATATTCTGCCGCCGGCAAGACCGGCACTGCGCAGAAGATCGACCCGATAAGCCACACCTACTCGCACACCAAGCATGTCGCCTCGTTTGCCGGCTTCGCACCGGTGAACAATCCGGCGATCAGCGTGGCCATCGTCATCGACTCGCCGAATGGCGCCCAGTATGGCACCGCAGTTTCCGCGCCGATCTTCAGAGAAGTCGCGCAGGAGGTGCTGGAGTATCTGGGTGTGCCGCATGATGAGCCGATGCAGGCACAGCCTGCAATGCCGCCGGTCGCGATTGCCGAGGACACGACGCCGGAAGACAACGGCGATCTACAAGCGATGTTTGCCGAAGTGAACAACCTGCCCGCGGACGATCCGCTGCGCGCCAGCGACACCCCGCAGGCGGCGGCACTCTCCTCGGATGGCGACGCGCACGGCGTCTCGACCACGGCAAATGTTGCCCCGGCGTCTGCCCCAACCCAGGTTGCAAGCAATACTGCGAACTCCGGATTGAATGACGTACCTGAGCCTGCTCCTCCGCTGCCTGCCAGCCCAATGCCGGAGACCGTTTCCGCCGCGAAACCGGAGAGCGGCACGTTGCTGACGGATGAAAAGCATCGCGTCGCGGTGCCCTCCTTCGCCGGCGCGTCGGTGCGCCAGGTGGTGGAGCGCGCTGGCATGGCGGGCCTCGCCGTACAACTGCTTGGGAATGGCCTGGCGCGCGCTCAGGCGCCGGCTGCAGGCACCATGGTGCCGATGGGCACCGAGATCGTCGTGCGGTTTGCGCGTTAGGGACTGGCCGTCCGGCATACGCGCCTTTGGCGCGAGCTGCTAGGCTCGCTCCGTTGTCGCTCACGTTCCAGTGGGTGGGCGAGCTGGCAATCTTCCAACTGCCCATTCCAATCACTGTGGGGATTCGCTGCATGCTCTAAGATGGCCGAGCATGGCAACTGCTCTCCCATTTTCGAAAGCTCTTGAAGGCGCCGACATTCTGCGGCGCATGGGTGAGGATGTTGTCGTCACGGGCGTGGAGTATGACTCGCGTCGCGTCCAGCCGGGCTCGCTCTTCGTTGCCATGCTTGGTGAGATCACCGACGGCAATCGCTACATCGAGCAGGCAGTTGCGCGCGGCGCGGTTGCTGTGGTCACGGACTCCGCGGCCGCCTACGATGCTGCTGCGAACGGACCGCTGGAGGTTGCGCTCGCAGAGGCGCCGCATGGCCGGCGGGCGCTGGCGACCATTGCCGCGAATGTTTTCGATCATCCGGAGCGGAAGATTCGGCTCAGCGGCGTGACCGGCACCAACGGCAAGACCACCACCGCGTACCTTTTAGAACAGTTGCTGCGCGCTGCCGGCCGCTCCACCGCGCTGATTGGGACGATCGAATACCGCATCGCCGGCGAGGTGCGGCCTGCGCCGCATACCACGCCCGAGTCGCGCGATCTGCTGGCGCTGCTGGCCGAGGGCGTAGAGCGCGGCGTGACGGAAGGCGTGATGGAGGTGTCGTCGCACGCGCTCGACCAGGGGCGGGTGTGGGGTGTGCCCTACGATGTCGCTATCTTCACCAACCTCACCCAGGACCATCTGGATTATCACGGGACCATGGAAGCGTACTTCGCCGCCAAGCGAAAACTCTTCGATGGATCGCAAGGCGCCGCGCCGCGCGTGGCGGTGCTGAATGCGGAGGACGATAACGAAGCCGTGCTGGCGGCCACCGCACATGCGGCGTGTTCGGAGATCTGTACCTATGGCATCGCACGCGGCGACTTCCACGCGCGCGACATCGCCATGCGTCCGAATGGCATGAGTTTCACGCTGGTTTCGCCGCACGGGGAGGCAGCCATCGACGCTGCGCTGACCGGCCGCGTGAACGTGCTGAATCTGCTCGCGGCAAGTGCCGCGGCGATGGCGCGGGGAGTGACGCTCGAAGAGATTGCCGAGGCCGCGCCTAAGCTGCACGCGGTGCCGGCCGCTTTGAGGCAGTAGACGCCGGGCAGCCGTTCACCGTGGTGGTGGATTACGCGCACACGGATGACGCGCTCCGCAACGTGCTGGCGCTGGCGCGCGATCTGGTGGCTGTAAAACAGGGTCGCGTGCTTACCGTCTTCGGCTGCGGCGGCGATCGTGACCGCAGCAAGCGGCCACGCATGGGCCGCGCCGCGGCGGAGGCAAGCGAGATCGTCATCATCACCTCGGACAACCCGCGCTCGGAGGATCCGCGCGCCATCATAGATGAGATACTGCCGGGCGCCGTGGGATTGCCGGCAACGGTAGAAGTGGAACCGGATCGCGCCAAGGCGATCGCTCTGGCGATGACCAAGGCGCGCGCCGGAGACATCGTAGTGATTGCCGGCAAGGGCCACGAGAAGACGCAGACGATCGGCAAAGAGATTTTGCCATTCGACGACGTTGCGGTGGCGCGCCAGGCCCTGGCATGGCTGAAAGGGAAGTCATGAAACTGTCGCTGCAGCAGATCGCAGAATGGACCAGCGCGCAGCTCGCGATCCCGCATGGCGCCAAAGTGGGCGAGGCCACGGGCTATTCGCCCGGGGGCGTTTACGCCACTGGCTATTCGATCGACACGCGTACGCTCGCCCCCGGCGATCTCTTCTTCGCCATCCGCGGCGAACGTTTCGACGCACATGATTTTGTTGCGGACGCCTTGTCCAAGGGTGCATGCGCGGCAGTCGTCGCTGCCGCGAGGGTGCGCGACCTGCTGCCGGA
>DASQRJ010000607.1:0-6747 GCA_035642955.1 Acidobacteriaceae bacterium | reverse complement strand
CACCATCGCGGCGATCTCTTCCGGCGTTCCCAGTCGCCCCATCGGCTGGCGCGCAGCCAGTTCCACCCGCATCTTCTCGATCTCGTGCGCATGATACTTCTGCAGATAGCCTTCGACGAACGGCGATTGGACCGTACCCGGCGCAATGCAGTTCACGCGAAGCTCCTTGGGATATTCCACCGCAAGCTGCCGCGTCATCGCGATGACCGCGCCCTTGCTGGCGCAGTACGCGAAGCGCTGCTTGATGCCGATCAGTCCGGCGACGGAACCGATGTTCACGATCGATCCCCGCACCGCAAGCAGCAATGGCAGCGCTGCCTTGATCACCAGGAAGATCGAGGTGGCGTTCACCGTCATGAGGCGATCAAAATCCGCTTCCTCGGTCTGCGCAATGCCGCCTACCAATCCGATGCCGGCGCTATTCACCAGAATGTCGAGTTGGCCGAGTCCCTGCAGCGTTGCCGCAATCGAAACAGTACTGGTCACATCCATGGCCACGCCCTTCGCTCCTGGCAACTCCTCCGCCAGTGCCTTCGCAGCGGCTTCGTTCAGATCGGCAACGATGACGCTCGCACCCGCTGCCGTCAGACGCCTCGCCGTTGCGGCCCCAATGCCGCTGGCTCCTCCCGTGATCAGTGCGACCTTGCCCGTCAAATCGAACACCGCGTCTCCTGTCTTTGATGCTGTTACTGCGTTGTCTCCAGCAGCGCCAGCGATAGCGGCTCGCCACCGCGCTCGGAGGAGAGATAGGCCGCTTCCACCACGCGCATCGTATCCAGCGCGTTTTCCACCCGTGTCGGCATCGTTTCACTTTCTCCTAACGCGAAACGCTCGACCGACAGCATCGACCCGAGAAAGGCGTCTGGAAACCAATCGCCGCCCACTGGCTGCGCACCCGCCGCGAAGCCGGCATGCGGCTGGCGCGGGTAGAACTCCAGCGTGTCGCCGCGCCCCTTTGGATAATCCAGGTTCACACCCATCTGCGCGCGCATCACGCCCTCGGTTCCCTCCCACTGCACATAACTGTGCTGCAGCTCCGGGTACGGTACATCCAGCCCGTGATTCGTCGCGATGAATACCCGCGTCCACTCGTCATAGTCCATCACGATCACGCTCTTGGTGGCGGCCAGCTCCGGCGTGCGCGGATTGCGCACTGTCCGCGCGTAGACGCGCTGCGGGTTCCCAAGCCAGGAGCGCACCAGATCGACATAATGAATGCTGTGATAGACGATCTCCAGACGCGGCGCGGTCTTCAGGAAGCTCCACAGCTCCCACGGCGTGTGCGTACTTACCTGAACCTCGATGTCGTGCAACCGGCCCAGCGCGCCCGCGTCGGTAATCGCGCGTGCCGCTACCATATTCGGCGCCCAGCGCAACTGGAAGTTCACCGCCGCCCGCAGTCCTCTCGCGCGGCACAGCGCGACGATGGCCTCCGCCTCGGCCAGCGTTCCGCCCAGCGGCTTCTGGATCAGAACGAGGCTGCCGCCGGGAATGGCCGCCAGTACTTCAAGAACCGCAGCGGCAGGCACTGCGATGTCGAAGATGAGATCGCCCCGCAGCTGCGGCAAGACTGCAGCAAGTGTCGCCCCGCGGATGCCGATGCCCCACTCCGAGGCCAATGCCTGCGCCCGCTCCGGATGCCGGTCGACGATCGCAGCTACCGGCAGACCGCCCTTGCGGTATGCCGGCAGGTGAGCATTGCGTACGATGCCACCCGCGCCGATCATCACAATCGGCAACGGCGCTCCCCGTAACTCGGTTCCGCGTAACTCGAAAGATGGCCCGGATCCGCTCACGATGCAGCTTCCATCCGCAGGACGTAGGCATACTTCCCCGGCAACGTGGCCGGAAGTTGTACCTCCAGGTCCGCGCCGCTTTGCGACCATGTGAGCGGTTTCGCATCGCCCAGCAGGTGCACCTGCGATCCGCCGACAGCACGCACGTCCTTCAACAGGATAGTGCCCGACTTTGGCGTGCCCATCAGCGTTGCGTAGAGTTGGCCGTCCTTCTGCGTGAAGCGCACCGGAATCTTCTGATCGGTCTCGCCTTCCGCGCGCGACCACGGCTCCGTGCCGTAGATTGCCTCGCCGTTCTGGCGCAGCCACGCGCCGAGTGACTTCAGCCGGTCCATCTGGATCGGCGGAATCGTGCCATCGGCCTCCGGCCCAACATCCAGCAGCAGGTTGCCATTCTTGCTCACAATATCCACCAGCAGGTAGATCAGCTCATCGGGCGCGATGGTCTCCTTCTCCCCCTCGGCACGGTTGTAGCCGAAGGAGCGGCCCAGGCCGCGGCACTCTTCCCACTTCACTTTGCTGATCGTGCTGCGCTTCTCGTACTCCGGCGACTGAAAGTCGGAGTGCTTCACTCCGAAGCGGTCATCGATCACGCCATCCGGAAGGGCGTTGTAGTAGTCGGCCATCACCTGCAAAGGCTTGCCCGTCTTCGGCCAGTCGATGTCGTCCCACAACACCGCGGGGTGATACTTCGCAATCAACTCTTCGATCTGGTCGAAGGCATACTGCCCGTAGGCGAGGGTCTCGGGTTTGACCGTCTGCCAATCGTCGCCGCCTATGATGGGCCCGCGATTGAAGGTCCAGTCGTAGCCGCCGGAGTAGTAAAGTCCCATCTTCATGCCGTCGCGCTGCACCGCCTGCGTTAGCTTGCCAACAATGTCGCGTTGGGCCTGAAGATGCTGCTGATTCGGATTCACCACCTTGCTGGGCCACAGGGTGAAGCCTTCATGATGCTTGCTCGTCAGCACGACGTAACGCGCGCCCGCGTCTTTGAAAGCCGCGGCCATCACCGCTGGATTCCACTTCTTGCTTTCCCGGTCGAAGATCGGAGCGAACTCGTAATAGTTGAAGTTCGCGCCATAGTGCTCGCGGTGATACGCCTCGGTCGGCGATCCGGGAATGCGCATCGTGTTGTAGTACCACTCGGCGTAGGCGTTCCACTTTGCCTCGTCCTCGTGCGGTATCACCTTCGGGCGATTCACCTCCGCCCATCCCGGCACGGAATACAGGCCCCAATGGACGAAGATGCCGAGCTTCGCATCTGCATACCACTGCGGCAGCGGGTGCTGATTCAAAGATTCGAGCGTTGGTTCGTAGTGAATGTTCTGGGCTGCCGCCCCTGCGACTGCCATGGCCGCCGCGGCCAGCATGCAGATCCCCTGTCTCTTCCGCGTCCGTCTTTTTCGCGTCTGTCCTTTTCGCATCTGTCTCTTTCGTATTCCGTTCATGGGTTGCTCTCTCCTCCGGATCTCGATCTCACTCCGCCGCCCTGCGCGCGGCACCGCGCTGCATGTGGTACCAGCCAAACCATGCAATCACCACATAGCTCAGCAACGGAACCGTGTACGCCCGAGCAATGCCTCCATGCTGCGATATCCACCCCATGATCGGGGTCAGCGCCGCGCCGCCCACGATCGCCATCACCAGCAGGGAGCCGCCCAGCTTCACCAGCGGGCCAAGCCCCTCCAGACCAAGGGCGAAGATGGTGGGGAACATAATCGACATGAAGAAGCTGGTAAGAAAGACCGCCCACATGCCTGCCCATCCGGGATCGAGGACGGCATACACCAGCAGCAGCGCGTTCGCCACGGCATACAGCAGCATCAGCCGGGCCGCGGCAATGCGCTTCATCAAGAGCGGGGCTGAGAAACGCCCCACGGCAAACGCAACCAGGGTGCCGGTCAGAAAAAGGCCGGCGCGCTTCTCCGGCTGATGGGTGTAGTCCTGCACATACTGGATGAAGTAGCTCCAGGTACCCACCTGCGCTCCCACATAGAGAAATTGCGCCAGCACGGCCAGCAGAAAATGCGGCCGGCCAAAAAGCGCGCCGATTCGTTGATCGCCCTCATGCGGATCGCCCTCGTGCGCGGGATGCTCCTCCACGTCGGCCGCAACCTCGGGAAACTTCGTTCGCATGAAGACAATCGCCAGCGTGAGTGCGATGCACCCGAGCACGAGATACGGAGCCACCACCCGCATCGTCTCGTGCTTCAGATAGATGGCATAGGTGCCCGCTGCTTTTTGCCCGGCAATCTGGGTTGCGTTCAGCTCCACGCCGGAAAAAATAAAGATCGTTCCCGCCAGCACTCCGGCAATGGAACCGAGCGTGTTGAATGCCTGCGAGAAATTCAACCGGCGCGCAGCGGTCCCCGGAGATCCCATCTGCGTGATGAACGGATTGGACGCAGTCTCGAGAAAAGATAGTCCCGACGCGATGACAAAGAGCGCGGCCAGAAAGAACGAGTACTTGCCCACGACCGCCGCAGGCCAGAAAAGCATCGCGCCGGTGGCATACAACAGCAGGCCGATGACCAGGCCCGTCTTGTAGCCTCTTCGCCGCATGAGGAGCGCAGCCGGGATCGCGAGAATGAAATAGCCGAGATAGAAGGCCGACTGCACCAGCCCTGCTTCCACGCGATTCAGCGTGAAGCTGGTCATGAACTGGCGAATCAGTACATCGTTCAGATTGTTGGGCACGCCCCACATGAAAAACAGCGAGGTGACCAGGCTGAATGGCAGGCGTTGCCCCGGCGCCACCAGGGGCTCGCCACTGCCTTCGGCATCCATCGCCAAGTTCGACGCGAGCACCTCGAATGCCTCACCATTCCACGCCAGCCGCAACTGGCGTACCGCGTTGCACTGCGCCGGTCTGTGCCGAGTGGGCGCCGAGCAAGACCCGGCACTGAATCCACTCCTGCCGTTTCCCAGCTTAGCCTTACTTTTCGTTACAGTAAACGGTTTAGGATTTTCAGCTTGATAAGACCACCTGCACCGGTATCCACAGAGGGCCGCGACGCACCCGACGGGCGCCAACGCGATATAGTCCAGCGTATGACGGTCCGCATGAAAGACATCGCCCGAGACCTCGGTCTCTCGGTGGTCACGGTATCGAAGGTTCTTCGCGATCATCCCGATATCGGCGAGGAGACACGCAAACGCGTGCTCCAGCGCGTCAAAGAGCTCGACTATGAGCCCAACATCCTGGCCCGCAGTCTGGTCACCGGCCGCAGCTATCTGATCGGCCTCATCGTGCCCGGGCTGATCCATCCCTTCTTTGCGGAGGTCGCAAAGGCGCTCTCGAAAGCGATCGTGGATAAGGGCTACTCACTGATCGTCTCCTCCTCGGAAGAAGATCCGGCGCTCGAAGCGCGCGAGATCCGCCATCTCCTGGCCCGTCGGCTGGATGCGCTCGTCATCGCCTCCTCAGGCACCGATACGCAGCTCTTCCGCCGCATGCGCAGCCAGTCGCAGCCCTTTGTGCTGATCGACCGGGCCTTCGACGACCTGGAAGTGGATTTCGTCGGCATCGACGACAAAGCCGCGGGACGGCTCGCCACCACGCACCTCATTGAAATCGGCCGCCGCAACATCGCGCACATCAGCGGGCGCGAGAATAGCACCGGGAGGCGCCGCAGAGAGGGCTACCTGGAGGCGTTGCGGGCGCACAAGCTGCCGGTTCGGGAGAGCTACATCCTGAGCCGCGATTTCGTGGATACGGATAGCCTGCGCCAAGGATCGGAGGCCATGCGGCAGCTCCTGAAAGGAAAGCCGCGCCCGGACGCCATCTTCTGCCACAACGATCCCATGGCCATCGGCGCCATGAACGTCATCCTCGACGCGGGTCTACGCATCCCGGAGGACATCGCGGTAGTGGGCTGCGGCAACCTGAACTACAACGAGTGGCTGCGCGTCCCGCTCACCAGCATCGACCAGCGAAGCCACCTCATCGGCCAGCGAGCCGGCGAGATACTGCTGGGCATGATCGAAGGCCGCGAGTGGCCGGCGCCCGAGAAGGTGATCCTCGAATCCACACTGGTGGTTCGCGCCTCGACAGGTGGCGGACAAGCCACAGCGGCAAAGCCCTCGGGAAAGACCAGGAAGCCGGCCAAGGCGCACACCTAGGGCGAGTCCATCTATAGCGAATAGACGCGGACGGCGGTGCCGCTCCAGATCGCGTCCTGCTCGTCCGCTGAAAGCGGCGCGACCCATTCCGTCACGGCGTCCACCCATCGCCGATAGCCAGTGGCCAGCAAGGCGACCGGCCAGTCCGAGCCGAAGAGCAGCCGATTCGGCCCGAAGGCCTCTAGCATCACACGCCAATAAGGCTCCAGATGGGCTGCCGTCCACTGCTGCCAATCCGCCTCGGTCACCAGGCCGGAGAGTTTGCAGCAGACATTCGGCCGCTTTGCCAATGCGCGGATCTGTCTTGTCCACGGCTCCAGTTCTCCGCTCAAAATCGGCGGCTTCGCGCCATGGTCGAGAACAAATGACTGATCGGGATGCATCTCCACGAAGCGCAGCGTCGGCGGCAAATGACGCGCATGAATCACGATGTCGTAAACCAGTCCAGTATCTTCGATCGCACGGATACCGCGGTTGAACGCCTCGTCAAGAATGAACTCGTCATCCGGCTCGTCCTGGATAAGGTGACGCAGCCCCTTGAGCTTTTTGTGCTTCAGATCTGCCAGCACCTCAGGAAACTCCGGGGCGGCGATGGGCGCCCAACCCACCACTCCCTTCATCCACGTGGTGTCGTCCGCCATACTCAAGAGCCACCGGGTCTCCTCAAGCGTCTGTCGCGCCTGCACCGCGATTGTGCCCGCGATGCCAGCATGGTCGAGCAGAGGCTTCAGATCGTTTGGCAGGAAATCGCGGCGCAAAAGCCGCATCTGCTCGTTCATCCAGCCGTATTCCGTTGCGTTGTACCGCCAAAAATGGTGATGAGCATCGA
>DASQRJ010000606.1:0-2370 GCA_035642955.1 Acidobacteriaceae bacterium | reverse complement strand
GGTGGTTGCGATCGAGCCCATGGTGCGGCCGTGGAAGCTGTGATCGAAGGCCAGGAACTTGGTCCCGATCTGCGCGCCCATGCTGCGCCGCTTGCCGGCATACAGCCGCGCCAGCTTCAGCCCTGCCTCCCACGCCTCGGTGCCGCTGTTTGAGAAGAACACGCGATCCATCCCCGTCATCTCGGTGAGGCGCGCAGCCAGCTCCGCCTGCCCGGGGTGGTAGAAGAGGTTCGAGATGTGCACCAGTTTCTTGCTCTGTTGCGCTATGGCCTTTTCAATCGCCGGATGTCCGTAGCCCAGCGCGTTGACGCCGATCCCGCTCAGCAGATCCAGGTAGCGGTTCCCTTGCTCATCGATAAGGTGCACACCCTCCCCGCCGACAAAGAGGATCGGATTGCGCTCATAGGTTTGCAGCAGCAGCTTTGCCTCTGCCGCCTGTACGGCAGGAAGCTGCGCGGCGCTCAAATCCATAGGCTCGCTCATGCGACCAGCACCTCCGTTCCGTAAGCCACCTTCGTCTGCAGCAGGTCCGGCATGGAAGAGGCCTCTTCCGCGGGCAGAATGCGAACCCGCTTCACGCCATGCAACAGCGCCTCGCGGCACGCGCCCAGCTTCGGCAGCATGCCGCCGCTGATCACGGCATCGCGCGTCATGGGAGCGATCTGATCGACGGAAAGCCAGCGCATCACCTGGCCATCCGCACCGCGCACTCCCGGCACATCCGTAAGAAAGACCAATGCATCGGCACAGGCAGCGACCGCACAGGCGGAAGCCATCTCGTCCGCATTGATGTTGTAGTACTCGCCATCGAAGCCCAACGCCAGACTGGAGAGCACCGGCACCGCGCCCATCTTCCAGATCGCCTCCAGCCACCGCGGATCCGAGCTGACGATCTCACCGACGAAGCCCAGGTCCGGTGCGGTCCGCTTCTTACGCGCACGAAAGACCAGCCCATCGCCGCCGGAGAGTCCTACCGCCGGTTGACCATGCGCGCCCAGCGCAGCAACGAGATCCTTGTTGACGCGACCGGCCAGCACCATCAGCGCGGCGTCGCGGGTCTCCGCATCGGTGATGCGCAGTCCGGCAACAAAGACGCTCTGCTTGCCCAGCGCCCTCAGCGTGCGGGTCAGCGCAACACCGCCGCCGTGGACGACCGCGACCTGGTGGCCATCGCGCACCATCTCGACGATCGCCTGGGCGCAGCCGTGCAGCGTCTCGGCATTTTCCAGCGCCGTGCCCCCCAGCTTGACCACATATCTCATAGCAATCCTTCCGTCTCCTGCCATCCGTTCATGACATTCAGGTTCTGCACCGCCTGCCCGGCGGCGCCCTTCAGCAGATTGTCGAGACAACTGATGACGATCGCTCGTCGGCCATCCGGCGCAAGCTGAAAGCCGAGATCGCAGAAGTTTGTGCGCACCACGTGCTGGATCTGCGGCAATTGGCCAGCGGGGTGAATGCGCACCATGGGACTCTCTGTATAAAACCCGCGGAGGCATGCTTCGACTTCCTCGGCAGTATGCTTCTCGCGGAAAGTGACGTAGATCGTCGCAAGAATGCCGCGAGGAATCGGCAGCAGATGCGGCGTAAACGTGATGTCGTCCGCCCTGACGTTCAATTGCTCCAGCAGCTCGCCGGTGTGCCGATGCCCAAAAAGCCCGTAAGCGGAGAGGTTGTCAGCGGCGTGCATGAAATGCGTCTTTGCCGTCGGTTCCTTGCCTGCGCCGGAGACGCCGGACTTCGCATCGCAGATGATGCCGCGCTGCACATCGACCCAACCCGCGGCAAGCAGCGGCTTCAGCGCAAGAATGATCGTTGTCGCATAGCAGCCGGGATTGGCCACCAGCCGCGCCTTCGCGATACCGTCGCGATGCATTTCCGGCATGCCGTAGACGCTCTCGGATTGCGTCTTCGCAGCGGTTGCCGTGCCTTCATCGGAAAATTTATAGACGGCGCGGTTTGCGGAATCTTCCAAACGCCATGCGCCGCTCAGATCAACAATGCGTAAACCGCGAGACAACGCCTCCGGCGCCCATTTGCGCGATTGCTCATGCGGCGTGGCCAGGAAGAGCACCTTGACCCCACGCGCGGCAAGCAGCTCCCAGGAGAACGGCTCGACGCAGATCTGATCCCTCGCAAGTCCCGCAAGCTGCGGGTGAATGACGGTGAGCGATTCACGCGCGGAGCCTTCGCGCCCCAGAAAGAGCGGGGGAGCGCCGGCCAGCCGGGGATGACCGAGCAGCAGGCGCGCCAACTCCGCACCCGCATAGCCGGTCACTCCAAACACCGCGATCTGTGTCTGCTGTTGCATCAATGCATTCATCCCTATGACTGTGCCTTGTCCCTCTACCGCGCAATGCAGCTTTTCTT
>DASQRJ010000605.1:0-3594 GCA_035642955.1 Acidobacteriaceae bacterium | reverse complement strand
TCCACTCCCCCGAGCGGCGGTTGTAGACCCGGGTGTAGCGATACCTGCCGCTGATGTCATGCTCCCCGTCGTGGCCGACTACGTCGACGCGCGAGGTGACCACGGCCGTATCTCCGTAGACCCGCACCTTGATGTTATCCGGCTCGATGCTTGAGATCTTCACCGTGCCCGAGCGCCGCGTGGCCAGCGCATCGGCCTTGGTCTCCAGCGTCCCATTGGGGTTGATGCCCAGATAATCATCCGCCAGCAGCCGGTTCACGGTCGCCACATCGTTTTGAATCATCGCCGTGCGCCACTGCGATTCCAGATTCTCCACCTCGCGGTGCACGCGGTCGTCCCGATGCAGCAGCGGGATCGTCGCCGCATGCGCGTGGATCGCGAAACCGGGCAGGCACGCCGCCAGAAGGAGCACGATGGCTCCGTCACGTGCGGTCAACCCTCGGGCCCTGCGGTAGGGATGCATAAGCGTATGGATGGTATTCCGGTGCGAAACACTCAGTCAAAACGTTGCGGCCAACTGCGAATTACCGCCGCTGAACGGCGGCAATGAGGTGTCAGATGAGCGCACAGAGATTTTCGCTGGCCCGATCGCGCAGCAATTGGTAGAGCCCCTGAATGGCATACCGGCGATAGTGGGCGCTGGAGCGATGGGCATCGAGCGCCGCTCCGTCGGCATACTGTTCATAGATCAGCACCGTATCCGGTTCGCCTTCGATGCGGTGCGGCACATAGACCACGCAGCCCGGCTCACGCCGTGACTCTTCGGCGAGCGAGCGCAACATCTCGCTCACCTGTTCCCGGTCCTGCGCATCGAAACGCATCCTGACAGTGAAGCTGACCATCCCACTCTCCTTCAGCCGATCTCTGGGTGCGGACAAACCGCCCTGTTGCTGCAGGAGGAATTGTAGCCGCGAACGCAGTCAAGAAAATCACGCTTCCTTCCGTCCGGACCGCTGCACCTCGATAAGAGCCACTCTATGCCTGCATGGCATCGAGCGCGGCACGGAACCCCGGCATCTCCATCGTCTGCTCGCGGTCTGGACCGGTCGATACCATCCCGATCTTCGCCCCCGACTCCCGCTCCAGAAAGCGAAGATACTCCTGCGCCAGCTTCGGCAGATCCTCGAAGGATCGCACCCCTTCTGTATTGGACTGCCAGCCCTTCAGTTTGGTGTACACCGGCTCGATGCGCTCCAGCCCGCTGACGTCCGCCGGGATCAGGTCGGTGTCCTTGCCGCCGAGGCGATAGCCGGTGCACACCGGAATCTCTTCGAGCGTGTCCAGCACGTCCAGCTTGGTCACCACCAGCCACTCCGTCCCGTTGATCATGTTGGAGTAGCGCAGCAGCGGCAGATCCAGCCAGCCGCAGCGCCGCGGCCGTCCCGTCACCGCGCCGAACTCCTGCCCGCGTCTGCGCAGCTCCTCCCCCATCGCATCGTGGATCTCGGTGGGAAACGGGCCTTCGCCCACGCGCGTCACGTAGGCCTTGGTCACGCCGATCACGGTGCCAATCCGTGTCGGTCCCACTCCCGTGCCGGTCACTGCGCCGCCCGCTGTTGCCGACGATGAGGTGACAAAGGGATAAGTGCCATGGTCGATGTCCAGCAGCGTCCCCTGCGCACCCTCGAACATCACGCTCTTGCCGTCCTGGATCGCCGTGTTCAGCAGTGCGGCAGTATCGGTCACATAGGGCCGCACCTTTTCCGCAGCCTCGCTGTACTCGTCGTAGATCTGCGCCGGGTCCAGCGGGTCGGTGCCGAAGAGCGCATGCGCAATCGCGTTCTTCTCGCGGCAGGCGTTCTCGATGTGCGTCTTCAGCAGATTCTTGTTCAGCAGATCCACCACGCGCAGCCCGTTGCGGTGCATCTTGTCTTCGTACGCCGGCCCGATGCCGCGGCTGGTGGTGCCGATCTTCGTCCGCCCCGGCGCGCTCTCGCTCGCCAGCTCGATCATGCGGTGATACGGCAGGATCACCTGCGCGCGATTCGACACCACAAGCTGCCCGCGCGTATCCACGCCCAGCCCATCCAGCTTCTCTACCTCTTTCAGGAAGGCGATCGGGTCCAGCACCACGCCGTTGCCGATCACCGCCTGGCAATCCGGGCGCAGCACACCGCAGGGCACCAGCTGCAGAATGAACTTCTTGCCGCGAATGATGACCGTATGGCCCGCATTGTGGCCGCCGGCGTAGCGCGCAACCACGGAGAAGCGCTCCGAGAGCACATCTACGATCTTGCCCTTGCCCTCGTCACCCCACTGTGCACCCAGTACAACCGCAGTCTTCGCTCGCATCCTGAACTCTGTCTTTCTCCCGAATGTCTCCGCGCACGGCTCCGGTGGCCCACCGACGCATTCCCGACACACTGCGGTCAGTGACTTCCTGGCCAACTTTAGGGAGGTGCTGCCGGCATCGCGCACGGCTCCGGGCAAACATTGCTCCGGCTCCGTCGCCAAGCATGATGATATATGGCCGGGCCGCAGCGTAGAGTAGAAAGGAAGCCCAAGCACGCCTCTTGCGCCGCGACTGAGGCCTCCACGCTGTCCTCCACTCTATGGACTCGATACAAAGCGCAGGATCTCTTCCATCGCGCGTGGTCCTTGCTCTGTATCGAACAGAAACTGCGCATGGGCTGAACCTCCCAGGACAATCAGCTTCTTGGGCTGCGGAGCCTTCGCGTAGTGGCTGGATATCTCCGGCAGGCGAAGTCCGGAGCCGCTCCTGTCATACCGCGCGACAAGAAACAATTTGCGCCCCTTGAGCTTTGCCGGAAAGTCCCCACCGGACGAGCCTAAGAACACAACGCGATCGAATTCCCCAGCGGCGGATTTCGCATCTGCCTCTCCGACGGCATCTCCGCCCATGCTGGCCCCGATCGCCGACACACTCTTGATTCCCCTCTGGTG
The DNA here is from genome assembly GCA_035642955.1 of Acidobacteriaceae bacterium. Taxonomy (GTDB): domain Bacteria; phylum Acidobacteriota; class Terriglobia; order Terriglobales; family Acidobacteriaceae; genus KBS-83. The sequence goes on along the minus strand of DASQRJ010000605.1, from coordinate 690 downwards.
GAGATATGCCACCGCTGCGAGCACATCCGTTGCATTGTCCGGGGTGTCACCAAACGAGCCCGGCGATCCATCCGGGTTATTACGGTCTCCTCTGAAGGAGATGGCCAGCACAACGAAGCCTCTGTCAGCCAACGTCTGCGCCTGCTTCCGCCAGCTTTCTCGATGAAACTGCCCTCCATGAGCCAGGACCATTCCGCGCTCCCCGCTGTCCTTCTTGGCACTTCCATTCTTTTCATTTCCAGTCTTTTCATTTCCATAGACGTCCGCCTGAATCTGTTGCTGTGTCCCCGGAATGGGGATGGAAATCGTCTGCTGCGCAAACCCCGCGCTCGCGATGACCAGAAGCGAAACTCCGAGCAGACACCGGATCATCGGGACACCCCGGTCTATGGTGCGTGTCTGGGAGAATAGAAAGCAATGCCGGAACTCCCTGAAGTCGAAACCGTCGCCAACGGTGTCCAGGCCCGCATTCACGGCGACCGCATTGAGGATCTCTGGTTCTCCAGCAAGCGCGAGCCCATGAAGACACCGCCCGCCGCCATGGCCAAGGCGCTCACCGGGCGCGTCATCGAGCGCGTCCACCGCGTCGGCAAGCACATCGTCTTCGACTTCATACCCGATTCCGACCGCGATCCCGTCCAGTGGATCGTGCACCTCGGCATGACCGGCCGCCTGCTCGTCGCCGATCCC
>DASQRJ010000604.1:0-2343 GCA_035642955.1 Acidobacteriaceae bacterium | reverse complement strand
CACGGTTGCATATCCCGCTGCTCTTCGGGCTGGACGTGATCCACGGCCACCGCACCACATTCCCCGTACCGCTGGCGCTGGCGGTGAGCTTCGACCCCGACATCGTGCAGCAGGCCTCTCGTGTGGCAGCCACCGAGGCGCGGCAGGACGGCATCAACTGGGTCTTCTCGCCGATGGTGGACATCGCGCGCGATGCGCGCTGGGGCCGCATCGTGGAGAGCGCGGGTGAAGATCCGTACCTGGGCAGCGCGATCGCACGCGCCTACATCCGCGGCTATCAGCAGGGCGATCTGTCGAAGCCGGATTCGGTCGCTGCCTCGGTAAAACACTTTGCCGCCTATGGCGCGGCCGAGGCCGGGCGCGACTACAACACCACGGACATGTCGGAGATGCGGTTGCGGCAGGTGTATCTGCCTCCGTATCAGGCGGCCGTGGATGAGGGCGCGGCGACGGTGATGTCTGCGTTCAATGCGCTGAACGGCGTGCCGGAGACGGCCAATCCCTTCACGCTGACGAAGATCCTGCGCAAGGAGTGGGGCTTCGACGGCCTGGTGGTAAGCGACTACGGCGCGGTGGGCGAGCTGATCAAGCATGGCATTGCCGGCGACGGCGGAACCGCCGCGGAGAAGGCCCTGACCGCGGGCGTCGACCTGGACATGGAGAGCAACCTCTACCACTCCCGCCTGCCCGGGCTGGTGCAGAGCGGCAAGGTACCGATCTCCGTGGTGGATGAGGCAGTACGCCGCGTGCTGCGGGTGAAGTTCGCGATGGGTCTCTTCGAGCATCCGTATACCGACGAGAACCTGGCGCCGTATCAGCCCACGCCGGAGAAACTTGAGCTGGCGAAGAAGGCCGCGGAAGAGAGTTTTGTCCTGCTGAAGAATGAAGGAGTCCCGGGCGTGGGACGGCTGCTGCCGCTGGCGAGCGATTTGAAGTCGGTCGCGCTGATCGGTCCGTTGGCCGACGATGCCGCGGACATGATCGGGTCCTGGGGCGCGCAAGGCGACGCGGCAAACACCAAGACGCTGCGAAGCGCACTGGCCGACAAGCTGGGGAACAAGCTGACCTACGCGAAGGGCACCGACATCCTGAGCACGGACAGCAGCGGCTTCGCCGAGGCGGTGACGGCGGCGAAGAATGCCGACCTGGTGATCCTGGCGCTGGGCGAGGCAGGCGACATGACGGGCGAGGCGACCAGCCGCGCGCATCTGAGTCTGCCGGGCAACCAGGAGCAATTGATGGAGCAGGTGGCGGCCGTGGGCAAGCCCGTGGTGCTGGTGCTCTTCGATGGCCGTCCGACCGCGATTCCCTGGGCCGCCACGCATGTGCCGGCGATTCTCGAAGCGTGGTTCCCGGGCATCGAAGCGGGTTCGGCGCTGGTATCCGTGCTGACTGGCGAGGTGAGCCCCGCCGGCAAGCTGCCGGTGGAGTTTCCCTACAGCGTGGGGCAGGAGCCGCTCTACCTGGCGCAACTGCCGACGGGACGTCCCGCGGGCGATGCCGACCTGACGCATCCGCCGACGAATACCGCGGAGAAGTATCTCTCGCGCTACCTCGACTCGCCCAACGCTCCGGTCTACCCCTTCGGCTGGGGGCTCTCCTATGCGCAGTTCACCTATTCGAACGTCAAGATCGCCCATACCGGGGGCACGAGCAAGGACGTAGGCGAGATCACGGTGGGCGTGGACGTAAAGAATATTTCGAATGTGGCGGGCGCAGAGGTGGCGCAACTCTACCTGCACAATACGGTGGCCAGCGTGTCGCAGCCAGTGCGGGAGCTGAAGGGCTTTCACCGCATCATGCTGCAGCCCGGCGAGACCCAGCACGTGGAATTCAAGCTGCACTTCGACGATCTGGCGTTTTACAACGTGGAGATACAGCGCGTCGTCGAACCGGGAACCTTCGATGTGTACGTAGGCGGCAGCTCGCAGGCGGACAAGGCAGGCAGTTTCACCGTGCTGGAGTAGAACATGCTCTAGGAATCAGCAGAGGCTTGCTCAACCGGTCCGAAGACCATCAGCCGGCCCGGAGACCCCATCGATGGAATCCGATCCAGTTCGGTGATGAACTCCGACACGATGAGGCTGCGAGGGGAAAACTCCTCCGCGTAGAACTCGGGGAAACGATCGTGTGTGTGCTGCCCGCGCGTCTCCGGTTTTCCCGCGTGGAGGGTTGACTCGCAGAGGATGAGGAGCGACTTGGGGTTGGCCACCCGCTTAATCTCGCTCAGCGCTTTGCCTACCAGGGAATTCGGGAGATGTTGAAGCACCGTCCATGTGATCACGACATCGAAACTGCGATCGGGAAACGGGAGTTGCGTGGCGCTCGCCTCAGAAAACGCGA
>DASQRJ010000603.1:0-4420 GCA_035642955.1 Acidobacteriaceae bacterium | reverse complement strand
CGGAACCGGTGCCGGCATCGGCGCCTTGATCGGCGGCGGCGCAGGGTTGGGCGCGTCCGCGGCCACAGCCGGACCCCGCTCCATCATGCCGCCGGAGACGTTGCTCACCTTCCACCTGAAGGCGCCGCTCACGGTCAGTCCCATCAGCCTCTCCGAGGTACAGCAGCTCCAGGCATCGGTCACGCCGCGGCGTCCTCCGCGTCCCGCGCGCCCGCCCTATCCCTACGGCTACTACCCGCCGCCACCGCCGCCGCCACCCGGCTACTACTACTACCCCCGCTACTAACACCAACGGCGGTATATCGGGAACCGACACTTTTCTGCCGAATCCTAAAATCGGATGGCCCAACGGCCATCCGATCCTTGGTTTTATGACCCGGGGGCGGAGTTGAGCGCCAGCGCCTGATCCGCAACGTGCCGCCCGAAAGAATTCCTCACCCTCCGGTGTTGACCGCTCCTATCATCAGGGACATATGGGTTTCACAAGCCATGCGCCTGCAACCGAACGCAAGTCGCTTGTGCTGGGCACATTGCCGGACCTTTTCCGAAGACAGGCATTTCTTCTCGGCCTTATCGTCGCGATGTATTCCGCTTCGCTCCTGGTTCTTGCGACCGCGCTGCGCCGCTATGAGTTTTCCTCGCAGCGCGCTCGAAGCCGCACGTCGCAGGAGTCTCAGAACCAGCACAGCACGCCGGGCAGAGGTGCCGCAGGCCAGTCTATAATCGGAGGTAGATCCTGATATCAGGTGCCGCTCTCACACCACGGAATCCGTGATTCTTCTGCCCGCGTCTGAGACCGCGCCTCCCGCAAAGGTCGTCATCGCTCCATGATTCGCTTCCTGCAAAAAGATTCCAAAGCCATCAAGATCGTCTTCTGGGTGATCATCGTCACCGCGTGCGTCAGCATGGTCGTCTTTCTGGTTCCCGGCCTCCTCTCCGGCGATCAGGGCCCTACCGGCACCGGCACCTATGCCTCCATCCGGCCCGCCGGTCTCTTCGGCCGCTACTTCGCCTTTGGCAGCTCGCGCGAGATCACCAATCAGGAGGTCACGCAGGTTGCCGGGCGTCTGGCGGAGCAGCGCCACTATCCCCAGCAGGCCATCCCCTTCCTCATGCCGCAGGCCGCGCAGGCGCTCATCCAGCGCGAGATTCTCCTGCAGCAGGCCGACAAGCTTGGCCTGAAGGTCACCGCCGGCGATATCCGCCACGAGCTGCGCGAAGGTCCATGGTCGGTCTACTTCTTTCCCAAGGGCCAGTTCATCGGGCAGGATCGCTACGCCGACTGGGTGGATCAGCAGCTCCACATGTCCACGGCAAACTTTGAGAAGGAGATCGGCACCCAGCTCGAGATCAGCCGCCTCGAAGCACTCATCACCGGCGGCGTCTTCGTCTCCGACAAGGACGCAACCGACAGCTACCGGCGTGACAACACCAAGGTCAAGTTCGATTACGCCGTGCTGAATGGCGAAGACCTGCGCAAGCAGATCGATCCTACCGACGCCGATCTGCAGAAGTTCTTCAAGCAGAACGCCGCCCGCTATAAGGACGCTATTCCCGAAGCGCGCAAGATCAGTTTCATCGCCTTCACCCCCGACCAGGTACCAGGCGGCGCGCCGCAGATTACCGATCAGCAGGCGCAGCAGTACTACCAGGCCCATCTCAAGGACTACCAGGTTCCCGATCAGGTGAAGGTTCGCCACATCCTCATCTCCGTGCCCAAAGGCGCGGATGCCGCCACCGACGCAGCCGCCAAGACCAAGGCCCAAGACGTGCTCAAGCAGCTTCGCGCCGGCGGCGACTGGAATGCGCTCGCGAAGAAGTACTCCGACGATCCCGGCTCGAAGGACACTGGCGGTGAGCTCGGATTTCTGCAGCACGGCGTCACCGTTCCCGAGTTCGACAAGGCCGCCTTCTCGCTGAACCCGGGCCAGATCTCCGATCCGGTCAAGACCCAGTTCGGCTATCACGTCATCCAGACCGAAGAGAAGCAGACCGCGCGCACCAAGCCCTTCGACGAGGTGCGCAGCGCCATCCTCGCTGCCATGGTGCGCGACAAGGAAGCGCAGGCCGCCCAGACCTTCGCTACAGCGCTCGCCTCAGAAGCCCAGAAGAACGGCCTCGCCAAGACCGCCGCCGCCCATCACCTGCAGGTGGTCACCACCGACTTCCTCGCCCAGGGCGCCATCGCTCCCGGCCTGGCAGACAGCTCCAAGCTCACGGGCGAGGCATTCACGGCAAAGAAGGATGGGCCGCCAGCCGTCGTCTCCACCGGCGAAGGCTTTGCCGTCTTTCAGGTTGCGGATATCCAGCCCGCGCATGCTCCCACCTTCGACGCATACAAATCGCATCTGGTCGAGGATTTTCGCGATCAGCAGCTTCCGCAATTGCTCGCCTCGAAGACCAACGCCCTGGTGGCGCAGGTCAAGCAGACAGGCAACCTCGCCGCTGCCGCCAAGGCTGTCGGCGCAACGGTCAAGAGCAACGACTTCGTTGGCCGCGACGGCCAGGTCCCTGACCTCGGTCAGATCGGCCAGATGGCCCCGCAGGTCTTCAATCTCAACGAAGGCCAGGTATCCAACGCTATCAATACCGGCCGCAACGGCATCGTGATCAAGATCACCGGCAAGCAGGAGCCGGACGCTGCCGCCATCGCCAAGAATCTCCCCCAGGCGCGCGAGCAGATGGCCGGCCAGCGTCGCGAGGAGCTCTTTGCGGTCTACGTCACCAGCGTCACCCAGCAATATGAAAAATCCGGCCGCGTCCTGATGAACAAGAAGGCGCAGCAGCAGCCGCTCATCCCGGGCTAGAGCAAAAGCGCAGATGGTGTAAGGTAGGGCGCCCATCCGAACGCAGCCGTTCTCTCAAGCAACGGCTGCTCGGAACCGGTCCCGCCACATTACGTTATCTGTGCTTTTGCATTAAGCATCGTTCGTCCGCAGCAGATCCATCTCACGCCGTCATCCCGACCGGAGCCGTTCGCTCGAAGAGCGATCGGCGAAGGGAGGGATCCGCTGTTTTGTCCGCCGCTCCACCACCCCGGATGCCCCACATCTCGCTGGTGAGATGTGGGGCATCTTCGTCAGGCCACCCCTCAACGTCACCCCAAAGGCGTACCGTTCCTCAAGCGGTCATCGGGAAATGCATCATAGAATCCACGTAGGTACTTTCTCGGTTAGAAAACAAAAAACCAAACGGTGGTGACCAAAGGGAGCCGCCCCAACAAAACGCGCCGCAGGCGCGATTGCCTGGACGGCAAGTCCCCGAATGCCTCTCGATCGCTCCTCCGGCCTTCTGCTCCACATCTCCTCGCTCGATTCCGCGGGCGGCATCGGCGATCTCGGGCCCGCAGCCTACGCCTTCGCTGATTTTCTCGCCGCCGCCAAACAGCGCCTCTGGCAAGTGCTCCCGCTCAACCCCGTCGGCTACGGATCTTCTCCCTACTCCTCCATCTCCGCCTTCGCCGGTAGCCCGCTGCTCATCTCTCCGGAAGTCCTGGTCGAATGGGGATGGCTCACCGCCGCCGAGCTCGCGGGGTACGTCACCGCCACGGACACACATTCCAGCCGGGTCGACTTCGAAGAGGTCCGCGCCGCCAAGATGCCGCTGCTCTGGCAGGCCGCCGCGCACTTCGTCCGGAACCACACGCCCGAAGAGTGGCAGGCCTTCGAGAAATATTGCTCGGACAACAGCGTCTGGCTCGATGACTTCGTGCTCTTCAACGTCCTGCGCCGCCAGTACGCCTCTGCCGCCTGGAGCACCTGGCCGAAAGAGATTGCGCATCGCCGCCCCGAAGCCCTCGCACGGCTCCGCTCCGAGCTTGCGGAAAAGCTGCAGATCGACCGTGTCATCCAGTTCGCCTTCGACCGGCAATGGCAGGCCCTGCGCGACTACTGCTGCGAGCGCGGCATCCGCTTCATCGGCGACGTCGCCATCTTCGTCTCCTTCGACAGCTCCGATGTCTGGACCCACCCCGATCTCTTCGAACTGCGCGATGACCTCTCGCCCATCCGCGTCTCCGGCGTGCCGCCCGACTACTTCAGTCAGACCGGCCAGCGCTGGGGCAACCCACTCTATCGCTGGGATGTCCTGACCAAGCGTAACTTCGACTGGTGGGTCGATCGCATCCGCCGCGCTCACGCCATCTACGACATCATCCGCCTCGATCACTTCCGCGGCTTCGAGGCCTACTGGGCCATTCCCGCCGAAGAAGAGACCGCCATTCATGGCGAGTGGGTCAAGTGCCCCGGCGCTCAGCTCTTTGCGCGCCTCGTCGAAGCCCTCGGCCCCATCCCCTTCATCGCGGAAGACCTCGGCCTCATCACGCCCGAAGTCGATCAGCTTCGCCATCAGTTCGATATGCCCGGCATGCGCATCCTGCAGTTCGGCTTCGGCGACCGCGGCGCCCACAACTACCTCCCGC
>DASQRJ010000602.1:0-2696 GCA_035642955.1 Acidobacteriaceae bacterium | reverse complement strand
CAGGGCCAGCGTCAGCATCGCCGTCAGGGTGAAGACGGGGGACTGACGCATCTGACGGAACGCGTAGGCAATGTCCTGCCGCAGGGCTTCCATGCAGAGCTTTACGGCAGGCTGGAGACGGATGTTCCCCGAAACTCGCGGCATATTGTATGAATTCGCTGCTACTGCGGTAGAGGCGTCAGCCTCACCGTCCGTCCCGTCTTCGCGGAGGTCCGCGCCGCGTCCAGGATCTGCATCACGATCACGTTTGTATCCAGCGAGGTTAGATCGCCATCCGGCTTCAGCTTGCCGTCGAGCACGGCGACCAGGTAATCCAGCGAACCATCCTCAGGCGGCGTCAACGGTGTAGCCTCTCGCTCCGTCGCCGCTTTCTCGCCTTGCGTGCGCTCCAGCACCTTGTCGCTCTTGATTGTCATTAACGAACCAGTAGCGCCATAGACTTCCATGTCCTTGCGGTCGAAGGGCCAGTTCCACGAGCCTTGGATGATGGCCTGGGCATGCGGATAGGTCAGGATGATCGTGCCCTCATCGTCCACGTGCGGATACTCCTCCGGCTTCATCTGCTGCGTCACCGCCGTCACCGTGAGCGGCGTCTCATCGCGCATCAGCCACGTCGACAAATCGACGCCATAGCAGCCAAAGTCATACAGCGCGCCCGCGCCATTCAACTTGGGGTCGGTGAGAATCTTCAGGAACTCGGGCTGTACGCCGATCTCCGCCGGTCCCCGGTGACCGTCATGCACCACCAGCTTGCGCAGCGGTCCCAGCTTGCCCGCTTCCAATTCGTCATGCGCAGCTTTATTGGACGCGTACCACGTCGTCTCATAGTTCACCAGCACCGGCACCTTATCCTCGCGCGCTACCTTGCGGATAGCCAGTGCGTCGTCCAGAGAGATCGTCAGCGGCTTCTCCACCATCACGGCGATGTGGTGCCGAGCCGCTATCTCGATCGCCGGGCGATGGCCGGCAATCGACGTGTACACCAGCACCGCCTGCGGATGCGTCGCCTCAATCATCGCTTCTTCATCCGGAAAGAAGATTTTGGGGTCCAGGTGAAATTGCGCCGCGTACTTCTGCCGCAGCGCGGGATCAGGATCGGAGACGCCCACCAGCTGCACTTCGGGGTGATTCGGCAGTTGCGGCAGGAACCCCGCAACATGCCCATGCACCAGCCCCACAATGGCCACGCGCACGGGCGCTTGTGCTGGTGCGGCAGCAGCGGTAGTGAAGAGTGCGAGCGTCAGGTAAAGCGAGCGGCGTAACCCTGGCAACATTGGTATCTTTCTCCCAGTTCATTTTTGCAGAGCCCAGTTTTTGCAGACCGATGATACATCGAGCTGCGCCGCCGGGCCGCCCGCTTTGCCACCAGCCGGTCAGAATGGTAGCGTGGACGGTTGTAGGTATTGACACGTATTCCACTCCACGGAGCACCCGGTCCTCATGCAGAACAGCTACAACGGCGTGGCCCTACCTCAGGGCGGCGAAGCGATCCAGTATGCGAACGGCAAGTATCAGGTGCCGAACCACCCCATCATCCCGTACATCGAAGGCGACGGCACCGGCCGCGATATCTGGCGCGCCTCGCAGCGTGTCTTCGACGCCGCCGTCCAGAAGGCTTACGGCGGCAAGCGCTCGATCGCGTGGTTCGAAATCTTCGCCGGCGAAAAGGCCTATCGGCAGTTTCAGAACTGGCTGCCCGATGACTCTGTCAACGCCGCGCGCGACCTGCGCGTCTCCATCAAGGGACCGCTCACCACGCCCGTCGGCGGCGGCATCCGCTCGCTCAACGTCACGCTGCGCCAGGTGCTCGATCTTTACTCCTGCATCCGCCCGGTGAAGTACTACACCGGCGTTCCCAGCCCGGTGAAACATCCCGAGAAGCTCGATGTCGTGATCTTCCGCGAGAACACCGAGGACGTCTACTCCGGCATCGAGTTCCGCGAGGGCACGCCCGAGGCGAAAAAGCTGATCGACTTTCTCAATAACGATATGGGCGGAAAGAAGAAGGTCCGCGCGGATTCCGGCGTCGGCATCAAGCCCATCTCCATCACCGGCACCAAGCGGCTGGTGCGCGTCGCCATCCAGTACGCGATCGACAACAAGCGGAAATCCGTCACCCTGGTGCACAAGGGCAACATCCAGAAGTTCACCGAAGGCGCCTTCCGCGAGTGGGGCTACGAAGTCGCGACCCAGGAGTTCCGCGATCACACCGTCACCGAGCGCGAGAGCTGGATTCTCGGCAACCTCGAAGCGAATCCCAGCCTCACCATCGAGCAGAACGCCGCGCTGGTCGAGCCCGGCCTCGAGTTCGGCAACGATGCCTTCCGGCAGGAGCTCTACGCCGAGATCAAATCCGTCATCGACAAGATCGGCAAATCGCACGGAGGCGGCAAGTGGAAGCAGAAGGTGATGATCAACGACCGCATCGCCGATTCCATCTTCCAGCAGATCATCATCCGCCCGGAAGATTACAGCATCCTTGCCACCTCCAATCTGAACGGCGATTACATCTCCGACGCAGCGGCAGCGCAGGTAGGCGGACTCGGCATCGCGCCTGGCGCGAACGTCGGCGATGGCTATGCGGTCTTTGAAGCGACCCACGGCACCGCCCCCAAATACGCCGACAAGGACGTCATCAACCCCGGCTCGGTCATGCTCTCCGGCGTCATGCTGCTGGATTTTCTCGGCTGGAGTGA
>DASQRJ010000601.1:0-6736 GCA_035642955.1 Acidobacteriaceae bacterium | reverse complement strand
ATGTACGCCAGAAAGCCCGTTACCGCAACTCGGTTGATGTAAACGGCTCCCGGACGGGAGAACTGCAGAGCCGCAGCTACGTGAACTCCCGACAAAGCCGTAATCCCCATGACGATCAGGGTGAACGGCCAGAGAACTCGATATCCGAGCAAACTCTTGTCTAGAAAAAAGCCATGAACTGTGCCACCCGCGGCGGCCGCTACCGCGATGGAGAAGAAAAATACCATGAATGCCGCCCGGAACGATGCGGTTGCTGTACGGAACCGTGCGATCCGGTAGGCAAACCACGTACACTCGACCGTCAAAGCATAGTCTGTAAGACTGACATCAACCTGCGTCATATGTGAAGAGTTGCTACCTGAGCGTTACAGACTGAACCGATACGCCGTCCGCGAAGCGTCTCCTATCGTAACTGCTCCAGGATCGTTGGTTCTTAATCTTCTCGTCTTTGGGAGCAGAAGCACTTTGGCTGGCGGTCTCTCGGGATTGTAGGGGCGCGATCTTCAGCGCCCATCCACCTCTAGTTTTACCGGCCGTGCGACCGAGTTCACGTCGGGATCGTAGTACTCGTAGACGCGTGCCTGAAAGGTATGGGCCCGAATGGGGTATTTGGCGCGCAGCCGAATTTTGAGCGTGACGTTCTGATGCGGCGCAAGCGCATTGAAGTAGAGGATGGCCTGCGTTGCGGTAAGGCTGAATTTTTCCAGTCGTCCAGCACGTGCGCCGGCAGTTTTTTCCTGAATGGATTGCAGGTCTTCGCTCAACAGATCGAAGCCCGGGGGAATGCCGAGATCGACCATGACCATGTTCGCGGTCTTCGTGAGATTGTTTCGAATCCTTACTGTTTCCGTGGCTATATCGTTCTGTGGCAGTTTGGTGCGGTCGTAGGCGAGGTCGATGGAAAGCGGCTCGGCAACTGGTTCATTGTCCCATGGGACGAAGGAACGGCCGACGACTTGGTAGGCAAGGCTTCCGGTGCCTTCGAAGCGGAGTTGGATCGAAGCTGGGTGATGCGGGTCGATACCCTTGAAAATGAACTGGTGAAGCAGATCGTTGTTTTCAGAAGTGAGATTGAGGTTCTTGACAGGCTTGCCGTCGAGGGTAACCTGCAGCGATCCGTGCACATCGGATGCACTGAGTTGCGTGGCAAGCAGTAAGGCGCGGAGGGCCATGATGGTGGCCTGGGTGGTGCCCCAGGCACCGGAGGCCTCCTTCTTTGACGAGATAAAATTGAGTGCCTTACGCACTACTTCGGAGGCGTGACCCCACTTCAGGAGTGCCTGCGTGGCGAGGCCGGTGGTTTCGATGGCGGCGCTCCCGCCGGTGGAGTAAACGCCGGTCTCTTCGGCGGTCCAGAAGACTTGCTCATCCTTTTCTGTCCGAGCGTCGAGGAGCGCTTGCATAGTGCGCCGCGTGAAGTCGCGTTCGCGGCCATAATCCGCAGCGAAGTTGGCGATGACAGCAAGGGTATAAGCATCGGGTGTCGTGCTCGTATGAGAGTCGATGAAGTCTTTCGCCCTTTCGATAGCGGGACCCTGGAGGCCGGTACTGGCCAGCGACCAGGCGACGTAAGCAGTGATGCGGAGAACATTGGTGTTGTAGCGATTGGTTGCCCCCTCGTTGATGAAGGAGGCATCGGGTTTCCAACTACCGTCCGCTTGCTGCTGGCTCACCAGCCAATCGCGTGTGCGCTCGATAAGCCGGGGATCGACATCAGAGACCTTCGACATGTCGTTGAACTCCATGAGACCGTATGCGGTCAGGATCTTGTTGGCCGGCGCCTCGCCAAACCAGGAGAAGCCCCCGCCAGGGACCTCGAAGGTGAGGAGGCGCTGGTAACCGTTGGCGATATAGCCTTCGGCCTTTGCGTGTACTTCGGGTGCGAGCTTCTTCGTACGCTTCATGTAGTCGAGCGCGAGCACATTGGGATAGGTGCTCGAGGAGGTCTGTTCGAAGCAGCCGCCGGGCATGCTCAGGATGCTATCCATGCCTTCGATGACCTGGCTGAGTGGACCGGGGTAGAGACGAACGAGGATGGTGGAAGCGTCGGGTATAGCGGTGGTGGGGAAGTGAAGATCGTGAGCAGCGGTGGTTTCGAGTCGCCCATTGAAGACCAGATCCTGCTCTCGTCCATTGGGGATGACTTCGATCTCGCGCACCACGATATCTCTGCGGGCCGCGGCACCATCCATCTGGGCGGAGAGTGTGAGTTTGTATTTACCGATGCGTTGGGCAGTAACGGTGAACTGCGAACCCCCGACCCGGCCTGATTCGACGGAGACGGATTTCTCCGGCGTGTCGTTATCGAGAGAGAACCAGTCTTCGCGCTGGAGTTGGAGGCTGACCTGGCCAGCCTTGCCGGAGTAGTTGTAAATGGCGACGGGGATGGAGACCTGGTCGCCCTGGGTGAGCGTGACGGGAAGATCGAGATCGACGAAGAAGTCCTGGAAAACCTTGATGCCCGAGGTGCCGGAACCGAGCGCGCCGGACTGTGTTGAGGCGAGCATGGCCATGCGCCATGTGGTAATGGAGTCGGCAACCGGGATGGAGATGCTGGCGTTGCCTTTTGCGTCCGTGATGATCTCGGGATTGATGTAGAGCGCCTCCGGAAAGTAGGAGCGGATGTGTGGCGCTGCTTCCTGTGCTGAGGTCTTGAGATTGGTAGCGAAGGAACGGCCCTGAACAGGCTGATTGAGAGCCGCGGCTCTGTCCATGGGGCCGTCGATCGCGTTCTTCGCGACCACCTGTTGGAGACCGTCGACTGCGCCCAACATGCCGCCGATTGCGCCCTCTGCCCTTGCCATCGGCAGGGGTGCGGCCGCTTCCACCGCGACGGTCTGGGAGGCGCTGCCGACCGCGAGAGTCGCGGAGAGGATCGCACGATCGCGCGCCTTGATAACGATGTTGGCGAAGAGAGCGCGGAAGCCAGGCGCGGAAATCTCCACCCGGTAACTGCCGGCGGGAAGAGCGGCAAGCGTGAACCGGCCCGCAGCGTTGCTGACAGCGGTGCGGATAGTTTGCGGGGACGATTGGCGCAGAGTGACTGTGGCTCCAGGTATGACGGCGCCACCGGCATCGAGAACCGTTCCAGTTACATTGGCAGTCGGGTTCACGGAGCCGCGGTCGTGTTCGACCTTCAGGTCGAATGTGCCCCCTGTTCCTGACTCATGAACGATGCCTCCGGGGCGAGTTTCGATCCAGGCGACGAGGTCGTCTTGGCTGTTGAACTCGCCGTCTGGTCCGGCGCTGCGGACGAGATAAAATTCCGTTCTGCCTTGATTCCAACCTGCCGGTTCGATGCGGAAGGGCGTGTTCCAGGAGTCGTGTGGCTGTGTGCCGTCTGCAAGGATGAGGTGGTGAAACGCGAAGGCGACGTCGTGATCGGCTGGGCGTTTCCGGATATCGTCACTGAGTCTTACAGCGAGTTCGTGCACCTGGTCGAGGAATACGGCGCGATAACGCTGCTGGTATTCGAAATATTTGTTCTGCGGCAGACTGCGGCCGAACTCCGTATCGAGCCTTGCGGGTATGACCATCTCAGTTGCGGAGAAGAGGGCGCGTGCATCGATGTCCCGCTGATCGTCGTGAGGGGCATCCACCGGTTCGATGACACTCGGGATGGAAAGCGAGTGGATCTCATAGCGGGGTTTCATCACTTCCTGCTCGAGGTAGAAAAATGTCTTGGCGAACCCCGGCTGCTTCTCTGCAAGCGCGAAGACTGCTTCATCAACAACCTGCAGACCGATTGCGGCGCTGACGCCAATGCCACGCTGGTTCGTCACGCGGAAGCGGATGCGTGCATCAGCACCAGGTTTGTAGATGGCGGCATCGGTCGTTGTTTCGATCTTCAGCTCGTCTGCAGGTTGCACGAAGATCAGTCGATGATCGGCGATGGGCTGGGCGTCGTGGCCGAAGAGGTAGGCGTTGATGTCGACCGTGCCGGCCATATCCGGCGTCGCGGTCAGAGTCAGATCAGCCTGCCCGTTCTCGAGGTCGAGATCCCGAGTCACAATGGTTTGCCCATTCCTGACAATGTCGACGTAGGCTGAGCTGCGAGCGCGTGTGGATAGCACTTTGAGCTGAATGCGATCACCTGCTTTGACGATGGCGCGGTTCGTACGCAGAAGAACCTGATCGATCCCTTCTCGTGTCGCCAACGGAATGTTGGCGGTGGCGCGGCTGCCGCGATGATCATCGGCCTCGACGCGAAGAGAGGTGCTATTGGAATCTGGCGTAAGGCGAATGATCGCAATGCCTCCGCTGTCGGTGGAGACCTGCTGATCGTGTGTGCCGGCAACGCGGACCCGGAGCGAAGTGCTTGCGGGAGTGCCATCGGGATAAGAAGTCAGTACGAAGACTTGGTTCTCGAGATGCGGGATGAGAGCGCCGCCCTCCGGGACGGCGGTGATGAGCAGAGGCGACTGGCTAACAGTGATAGGCTCGCCCCGGGTTTCGGCATGGCCGGCAGAATCTTTGACGGTAGCTTCGACAAGCGCGCGTGCCGCGCCTTGGCTGAGCGGACGGCCGGCAAAGTAAGCAGGGAGGCGGACGTCGAATTGATACGTGCCGTCATTCCCGGTTGTGCCGGTGGTGGAGGCTGCCTCGAAGGCGGCAACATCCAGACCGGAGACTTTGATGGTCGTCTCTGCATGATCGACGGGTTTCCCGAAGAAGTAGTTGGCGCGTACGGTCCCGGTGACGTGATCCCCGGGACGATAGTCACGCCGGGGCTTGTTGTCCTTTTCGGTGAAATCTACCGCGACTTTGAATTTGGGGAGAACGTAGCGTTCGACATTCAAGGCTAGTTCGGCGGTGTTCGAAGGAGCAGAGCTATCGCCCATGAGAGCACGAAGATGATATGTGCCGAGGTTGACCTCATCTGCGAGTGAAAATTCCGCGGAGGCCACGCCGAACTTGTCGGTTGTGGTCGCTTTTTTGAAGACCTTGTTGCCTCGGGAGTCTTCGACCTCGAAGGTAAGGTGGCGATCGGCATCGGCCCGGTGGCTTGCGCGATCGAGCACAAGTGCACGGACGTGGATTGTCTGACTTGGCTGATAGATGGGCTTCTCTGTGGTGAGCAGAATCGATGCCGCGTCTTTGAGGGTGACGGACTGCGTGTATTCCGTCGATCCGATGGGTGTGTCGGCGATGAAACGGATCTCGTACTTTCCGGCGTGCGCCGCGGGCAAATGGAACTGCGCGGGGAGAGTGCCGCGATGGTTGAGGCGTCCGGAAAAGAGCAGGCGGGGCTTCTGGTCAGGGACGAGAAGTTCTGCGCGGACTGCGCCGGTAAGCGGGGCATTGCTGTTGCCGGCATCCGAGACAAGGATGCGCATGGCCGCATCACTGCCGGCGATGTACTCGCTCTGGCCGAGAATACGAACGATGGGTCGGCGCAAGATCCGCGAGATAGGCGCGACACCCGCTATGGGAGCCGCGTTCTTGTCGTCATATTGAAAGCGATAACGCAACCGCTGCCAGATGATGTCTTCAAGAGCGATGGGTTTGGCCGGCGGGATGATCTGCTGCCAGGAGCCTTTTCCTTGGGGGATGAAAACGGTGCGCTCCGTGCGTCCGAGGATGTGTTCCTCGGGATCGAGGATCTCCGCGATGAGCTTGCCGGAACCTTCACGGCCGGAGTAGTAAGGAATCGTGACAGAGAGAACGCCGTGCGTAAATGTTGCGGAGGGTGATGCGGCGCGCTCTTCCGTGACCGGCGATCTGGCACCGCCATGGACAACGAGGAACACGGCAAAAAAGAAAGACACGACAACTTGAAGCAAAACGCTAAGCCAGCGAGTGTGCATGCGCATTCTCCGAGCGCGCTGCCGAATTGGGGGCGGCCGCGGCTACTGTCTGACTGGAGAACGCGGTGTTTTTACAAACTTGCAGGGAGATACAAGAAAAATTCTCAGGCAAGAACGGCGTGGCTTACTCGTGCTTCCAGATCTGACCGTCAACGCTGGTCCAGCGGTCCCCGGTGTCCGTTGTTAGCTCGAAGTGCGACGCATTCGGGCCCGCGAGCGGCTCACTGGCTTTCTTCGCATCGATGGACTGGGTAACGGTCGGAGACTCTGTAGCGATCGGCGACGGGGAAGCTTGGACTTGAACGGTTTGAGCGGCGGAGCCTACTTGTAGGGTAACGTCAGCCGAAGTTTGTTGTGAGGCGGCAACTTCGATCGGAGTTGACCGCTTCACAAACCCGGACGCCTGGACTTCCAACCGATAACTGCCGGGAACGATGTTGTCGATGCGGAATTGACCGTGGCTGTCTGTTTGCATACTGCGAACGAGCCTGGCATCAGAGTTGGTGGCGGCCACAGTTGCGCCGGGAATGACGGCGCCGGACAAATCCGTGACGGTACCGAATAAAGCAGAGCCTGCTGTTGCCGCCGGACGGGAACTCACCCTAAGGACGGGAGCGCGGTTGCCGTAAGCGGTAGGAGAGGCCAGTGCTATGGTGACGGCGCGCCCCTTCCATTGTGATGGAACGGTCTTCCAGTGCCTACCGTCATCATTGCTGAAGAAGAGATGATTCTGCGAATCGATGGCGACTCTCTGATGAGCGTTGGTGGCCATCGAGAGGACAGCGACGTGGCTGGGAAGAGGACTCTGGAAGAGGGCATTCTGAGCACGATCCAGGGCGCGGTCATTGATTGTAAGCGCGTCGGCAACCGGCGCGGGCTGCGGAACATTTTCAACCGGTCCGCCGACGTTGACGGTTGTAACATCGTTG
>DASQRJ010000600.1:0-2545 GCA_035642955.1 Acidobacteriaceae bacterium | reverse complement strand
CCGCTAACGTTCCGTTGCCAACCGGTCGAAATTGCCCGATTCAGGGGTGCTTTGCCGCCGCCTGCTCTGCGTCGTCCACGGCCTTGCGAAAGACATCGACCGCCGGGACGGTATGCGGCTTCAGCGCGTTCTTCGCCTGATACCTCCAGGTCGGCGGCGCGTCCAGCGGGGCGTCGATCTTTCCCCGATAGACGACAAAACTATCTTCGGCGGCAGAGCTCCCGATCTCCGCCTGCGGGTGAGGCCTCTGGTCTATCGTCCCGTTTATAGGGCCATTCAGGGGGCCATTTACAGACCCTTGCGACGCATCGGGAATGTCGCCCGCGTACGGTGGCGGCTGGCCGTGCTCCGCGCCAACGGCAATTCCAGTATCCGTAGGATCAATCGCTACCGGCCGCCTGCCTTGTTGCGGGTCATGGATGGTGTCGCTGGCGATCTTCCCGCTTCCGCGGCGAATCACGATGAGCAGGTCGGCATTCTGGCCCGCAAGCACAGGCTGAAAACGCCCCCAGTTCAACAGCGCCGTCTCGACATCCCGCTGCGCTACTTCGTTTGCCCGCGGGTCATCCAAGGACACGCCCGCGCTCGGGTCGATGACAACGGCAACCGTCCGCGCCTGCAAAACATACGTGGGGAGGGTGGACTTGGGCTTGTCTTTGGCAAATGCGACGGCTGGCAGCAGAAATCCCGCCAGCATCGCGGCGGCAAAGGCGCATCTAGGCATGGGCGTCACCCCGCGAACATCCTACGCCGTTGGAGGTAGCGACGGAGACCGCTGTTTGCGGAAACCCACCGCTATTTCGCTGTCTTCCAATCCACTCCGGGCCGCGCCACCGCGTACATCTCGGACATGATCTGCCACATCAGTCCCATGCGGTCATCGCCGATCTTGTACAGGTCCATGTGGGTCCGGTCCGGGATGTAGGTGAAGTGCGGATCGGCCCCCAGCCTTTTCAGGCGCGCCTCGAACAGGTGCGCCGAGCCATCGAGATAAAACGTATCCGCGGTGCCGACGAATAGATGGATACGGCCCTTCAGCATAGGCCCATTCTTCGCCCAGTGCTCCTCGGTGAGGTGCGCGAGATCGTAGTGGTCGTGCCAGTAGGCGACGACCTTGGGATCGACATCGCCGGTGGTGCGGTCGAACATCGGCTCCGGCGCGCCGCTCGGGCCTTTAGGCGAAAAGACCCAGTCGAAGGAGCTCATCTGGCCGCCGTATGCGCCAAGCACCGCTTCGAGCTTCGCGAACTGCTCGATCGTCGCCTTCACCTCTCCCTTGTCCCGCATGATGGGCCACGCTGTCCCGTCGGCCTTCTGGTACACGTTCGCATGCGGCTCGTACAGGTTCGGGCCGGTGAAGTTGTGGAAGTCGCTCGGGTCCGGCGATGTAGACCAGGTGCCGCCGAAGACGCGCGGGTAGTTCACCTGGAGCTGCAGTGTGGCCCAGCCGCCGCTGGAGTGCCCATTGAGGAAGCGTCCGTTGGGCCGCGCGTCCATGCGGTACTTCGACTCTATCCAGGGAATGAACTCTTTCGTCAGCGCCGAGCCCCACGGTCCGTCGTTCACCGAATCCGCGAACTCGTGTGTGCCCTCGGGCAGCGATTCATCGAGCATCACGCAGATCATGGGCGGCGCTTTGTGCTCCTCCATGGCCTTGCGCAGTCCCAGGCCCCTGACCAGCGAAGCGTCGAGATTGCCGCCGAAGCCATGGGTCCAGTAGAGCGTCGGATATCTTGCCTTCGCATGCGCGGTATATCCCGGCGGCAGCATCACCCAGGCACGGATGTAGGTGGGCTTGCCCCAGAACTTCGTGAGCACGGGGCTTTCGAACTCCGCCTTTTCTACCTCGCCCGGTTTCACTGCGGCCATCGCCTTCGCCATCATCTCGGCGCGGCGGCCTGCCTCCGGATGCTCGCTCAGCGTCAGGACGGGCTCGCTCCCCACGCCCGGCTCCCAGCCCTTCGCCTCAACCACCTCGCTCTGCCAGTCTTCCGCGTCGCGGCCGCCGTAGTTGTAGTTGTGGTCGCTATCGAGCACGGCCTGCAGTTCATAGTCGGCCTGGGGCATGGCCGAAAACCCCGCGGGGAACGCCACGCGGTCCAGATCGACTTCGACCGCGCCGCCCGGCGCAACGTCGTGGATCTCAACCGCCGCGACCGATGTCTCCGTGGGACGGAATTCGCTGATGTCGACTTCCTTCTTTGCACCCGGCTGCTGCTCGTCTTTGCTGCCGGCGCCAGCCTTCCTGGCAAAGACCAGCACACGCCCGCTCACCGGGCCGGGAAGCTGGTTGCCCACCACAACGCGGACGAAGGCATGGTGTGGTGCAGCCTCCTGCGCGCGCAGAGCTGCGCCACACAGCACAAGAGAGCACAGAACCGCGAAGGCCATCGCCGTTCGCTTGCAAAGACAAAGCCGCATCTTCATGTTGAAAGTCGTTCCTTGGATGGTGTTTGAAAGAACGGCTCATCGTACCGCAATGGAATCAGCGGACGCGAAATACGACCGGCCGGCTCGTCAGAGCGTTATGCGCCAGCGGCCACGG
>DASQRJ010000599.1:0-4884 GCA_035642955.1 Acidobacteriaceae bacterium | reverse complement strand
TGGAGCGTGAGGACACGCCTTCGATCCGTGGCATGGTCAAGGCCATTCCACATCTGGTGCGCATCGTTGAGTAGTTTTGTGGACGGTCAGTTCGAAACGATAGAATCAATATGCGAGTCGGCCTTCCGTAGGCCGGCGTTGAGCGAGGAAATCATGGCAACAAATCTTTCCAATCTGCGTGCGCCGAAAAAGGCGAACACTAACCGCAAGCGTGTGGGCCGTGGTATGGGCTCCGGCATGGGCAAGACGTCTACCCGCGGACACAAGGGGCAGGGTTCCCGCTCCGGTTCGAGCCTGATGCGCGGCTTTGAGGGCGGCCAGATGCCGCTGCACCGCCGCTTGCCCAAGCGTGGCTTCACCAACATCTTCCGTACCGAGTACAACGTGCTCAATCTGGATAGCTTGGCCAATCTCTCG
This sequence comes from Acidobacteriaceae bacterium, assembly GCA_035642955.1. Classification (GTDB taxonomy): domain Bacteria; phylum Acidobacteriota; class Terriglobia; order Terriglobales; family Acidobacteriaceae; genus KBS-83. The sequence goes on along the minus strand of DASQRJ010000599.1, from coordinate 4,467 downwards.
GAGACGGAGCTGACGCTCGAAAAGCTGGCCGCTCTGGGTCTGACCAAGAAGAAGGGCCTGCTGAAGATTCTCGGCAATGGCGAGATCAAGAACGCTATCACGGTGCACGCGCACAAGTTTTCCAAGTCGGCGCAGGAAAAGATCGAGCGCGCCGGGGGCAAGGTTGTGGTACTGGGTGGCGCACCCGCCCAGGCCTAGGATTCATCAGCGGAGAGCAGGGGTAAGGCTGACCTTATATGTGGGAAAAGTTTTCGAATATCTTCCGTATCCCGGATCTTCGCAACCGGCTGTTGTTTACGCTGGGCATGCTGGCGGTCTACCGCCTGGGCGCCCACATCCCTACGCCGGGTGTCGATACCAAGGCGCTGGCATCGTTCTTTGATTCGCAGAGCGGATCGGCCCTGGGTCTGGTGGATCTGTTCAGCGGCGGCAACCTGCGCCGGCTCACGGTTTTCGCACTGGGCATCATGCCCTACATCACGGCTTCGATCATCTTCCAACTGCTGACCGTGGTCTACGAACCACTGGCCAAGCTGCAGAAGGAAGGCGAGATTGGCCGCCGCAAGATCACGCAATGGACCCGGTATATGACGGTGGTCCTCGGCGTGGTGCAGTCCTTCGCCATTGCGCTCACGCTCTCGCACACGACCGGCGGCGGGCAGTCGTACGTGCTCAACCCGGGCCCCGGCTTCGTCGCGATGACCGTACTCACCCTGACCGCGGGCACCTCGTTCGTCATGTGGTTGGGCGAACAGATTACCGACCGCGGCGTGGGCAACGGCATGAGTCTTCTCATCTTCGCCGGCATCGTTGACGGACTGCCGCGCGGCATCGCAGATCTATATGAGAAAGCCAGGACGCAGGCCTTCGGCGCATTCACTGTCCCTGCCTTGGCACTTCTGATAGGCGGGATGATCGCGGTGGTCGCATTCATCGTCTACGTGGAGCGATCCGAGCGCCGCATTCCTGTCCAGTACGCCAAGCGTATCGTGGGACGCCGGCTGATGGGTGGTCAGTCCACGCACCTGCCGTTGAAGGTGAACTCCGGCGGCGTCATGCCGATCATCTTTGCCAGTTCCATCCTTTCGGCGCCGCTGCTGTTTGCCAGCTCGAATTTTGTGCGCAGCCATCCTGTGCTTAACAACATCTTCGATGCGCTGCGTGCCGGCGAGCCCTGGTATGAGTTGCTGTCGATGGTCGCGATTGTCTTCTTCGCCTACTTCTATATCTCCATCGTCTTCCGGCCGGACGATATCGCGGACAACATGCGCAAGTATGGCGGATTCATCCCCGGCATCAGGCCCGGCCGCTGCACCTCGGATTACATCAACGACATCCTGACGCGCATCACGCTGGTGGGCGCCATCTACCTCATCGTCGTCTGGTTGATTCCGCAGATCATGATCAACGGTATCCATCTCGAGAATCTGTGGCTGGTCGGTTCCGCCTTCGAGAAGATGCCGACCTGGGTTACGCATGGTTTGGGCCTCAACTTCTACTTCGGCGGCACATCGTTGCTGATCGTGGTCGGTGTGGCCATGGACACGGTGAACCAGGTCGAGTCGCAGCTCATCATGCGTCACTATGAGGGCTTCTCTCCGCGGAGCGGCCGGGTGCGCGGACGCCGCGCGTGGTAACGGGACAGCCGGAGTTGGCCTTCACCCACGAGATGCCGGATCCGCTGGGCACCTTGTTTCATCCCGGGCCCGTACTGCTTCTGGGCGCGCCCGGTGTGGGCAAAGGGACGCAGGCCAAGGCCATCATGGCAATCTGGGGGATTCCGCAGATCTCGACCGGCGACCTGCTGCGCGAGATTCGGAACCGCGATCTGCAGCCCAGTGTGATCGCCAATCGCCTGCTCAGCGAAGGCAAGCTGCACGAGGACGACCTGGCGCGCATGGCGGCCGGGAAACTGGTCTCCGATGCACTGGTCAATGACATGGTGGCCGCCCGCCTGGAAGAGCGGGACACCCTTCGCGGCTACATCCTGGATGGCTTCCCGCGCACGCTGGTGCAGGCAGACTGGCTGGACGCGCAACTGGCATCGAGCGGCAACCGCCTTCCGGTGGTGGCCGTCAATCTTCAGGTCAATGAACAGAAATTACTGCTCCGCATCACCGGCCGGCGAAGCTGCCCGACCTGCAAGCGCATCTATAACGTGCATCTGAAGCCGCCTTTAGAGGATACGGTCTGCGATTTTGACCAGACAGTGCTCGAGCAGCGGGCCGACGATACAGAAGCAGTCTTTGCCGAGCGGATGCGGGCCTATGCAGAACAGACCGCGCCGGTGCTCGAACACTATCGGACTTTAGGGCGTTTTGCCGAAGTGGATGGCGATGCCCCGGTGGAGATCGTGACGGAGAGCCTCCTGGGCGCAGTGGAGCAGTTGCGGAGCTAACAAGCAGAAGAAAGACATCATGGCGATCGTGATCAAGACCGTGAAGGAAGTGGAGAAGATGCGCCGCGCCGGCGGGATTGTGCGCGAGGTGCTCCACGCGGTGCGGGCCATGGTGAAGCCGGGAGTGACCACGCTCGAGCTGGAAAAGGTGGCGGAGACGATGATCGAGAAGGCTGGCGCCAAACCCGCCTTTAAGGGATATCACGGCTTTCCCTGCGTGCTCTGCACCTCGTTGAACGAGCAGGTGGTGCACGGCATCCCGTCAGGGAAGACAGTGTTGCGTGAAGGCGACATCCTGTCGGTCGATTGCGGGGCGGTCATCGACGGGTATTACGGCGATTCGGCCATCACCATTCCGGTTGGCAAGGTGGCGGCAGGGACGCAGCGGCTGCTCGATATCACGCAAGGATCGTTGGAGCGCGCGATCGGGACGGTCCGCCCCGGGGCCACGCTGGGGGATGTCGGTGCAGCGGTGCAGGAGATGGTGGAAGCCGAGGGCTTCAGCGTGGTCAAGGAGTTTGTCGGCCACGGCATTGGTACCCACATGCATGAGGACCCTCAGATCCCGAACTTCGGTCAGCGCGGGCGGGGCGTGCGGCTGCGCGAGGGCATGGTCCTGGCCATCGAGCCCATGGTGAATGCCGGCGGCGATGCGGTACGGGTCTTGAAAGACGGCTGGACGGCGGTGACCGAAGATGGCAGCCTGAGCGCGCATTTCGAGCACACGGTGGCTGTCACCAAGGATGGCGCGGCGATTTTGACGCTGTAACTTGTCTGAATCAGGTATCATAGGGGTTGGCACATAAGTGGCCGGAGGCTTTGCCAGAGCAGTCTGGCGGGACAGGTCTGGCAGAACCAGGAAGATGGATTGTCGAAGGAAGACGCAATTGAAGTGATGGCAACGGTTCTCGAGACGCTGCCAAACGCGATGTTCAAAGTAGAACTCGAGAACAAGCATCAGGTGCTGGCCCACGTATCCGGACGTATGCGGAAGAACTTCATCCGCATTCTCCCTGGAGATCGTGTTGCGGTGGAGCTGAGTCCGTACGATCTGAACCGCGGCCGCATCGTTTACAGATACAAGTAGCGCGCTGGTCTGCCGCCAGAAGCAACCTGCCTCCTGAGGAGGCTCGTTGATACGGGCATGCCCTGCTGGAAGCGTCCGAACTAGTGAGCCGAGAGATTGAGGGGTAGTCCTTATGAAGGTACGTGCGTCGGTCAAGAAGATTTGTGATAAGTGCAAGGTCATCCATCGCCGCGGTGTGGTGCGGGTGATCTGCGAGAACCAGAAGCATAAGCAGCGCCAGGGCTGAGTCCCGGCGTATTCACCAGCGGTTCTGGGGCGAGTTAGCCGAAGTCAAGGCTTGCGATGAACCCCAGCCCCGCGGAAACCTGCCGCAGTCCTCAAGACTCCGGCGAAACGCCTCCGGCGGCCAAGCTGCATCAAGTGCCCGCACGGCGGCAAGTGAAGGAAGAGCATGGCACGTATTGCTGGCGTCGATCTGCCCAGGAACAAGCAGGCACGGATCGCGCTTACTTATATCTACGGGATCGGGAATCCGCGCGCGGCAAGCATTCTGACCAGCGCGAATGTCGATCCGTTCAAGAAGGTCCAGGACTTGGGCGAGGATGAGGTCAACCGCATCCGCCAGGTGATCGAGAAAGAAGGCGACGTCGAAGGCGACGCGCGCAAAGACGTCTCGATGAATATCAAGCGCCTGATCGATATCCAGAGCTACCGTGGCAACCGCCATCGCCGCAACCTGCCGGTCCGCGGCCAGCGCAGTCACACCAACGCGCGCACGCGCAAGGGCCCGCGCAAGGGCACCATCGCGGGCAAGAAGAAAGCGACGAAGACCTAAATGGCAAAAGCACAGGCGGCGGCTACCGGCAAGGCCGGCAAGAACAAGAAGTTCAAGAAGCGCGAGCGCAAGAACGTGCCCTATGGTCTGGTGCACATTCAGGCTTCGTTCAACAACACCATCGTCACCATCACGGACAACATGGGCAACACGCTCTCCTGGAAGAGTTCCGGTTCGCTCGGCTTCCGTGGGTCGCGCAAAGGCACG
>DASQRJ010000598.1:0-5391 GCA_035642955.1 Acidobacteriaceae bacterium | reverse complement strand
AGCTCTTCGTGGCGTCCATGTGCACATGGGCAGCAGAGGCGCGAAGCATCCGCTCGACTTTGACTATCGCATCAAGCCCGGACGCAACCAGCAAAGCAACGCCCTCGCCATCTCCAGACTGCTCGGCACCGAAAAATGGTTAAAACGTGCTTTCTGAGCGCAACCGTCCCTCTCATCGATTCGCAATCTCCAATCGAGGCGAATCGCGCTCAAAAAGCGCAGCTTCCGATGAAGCCTTCGCAAATCACGAGCTGGAGCAAAAGCACAGATGGTGTAAGGTAGCGCACCAATCCGAACGCAGCCGTTCTCTCAAGCAGCGGCTGCTCAGAACCGATCTCGCCACATTACGCTATCTGTGCCTTTGCGTTAGTTATCCACGCGTGCCTCATTCGTGGGCAACAAGACCAGAAGGCAGGTCGATGAGCCTGTCGTGCACGCGACGATCCCGCGCCGCAGCACCTTCGCCTTCGAACCCGTTGGCAGCGGCGAGCGATACGTTGCCGCCAGCAGCGCCGGCACCGCTTTCTTCAGCGCTTCATCGCCCTTCAGGTATCGGACGTCTTCAGCGCGGTTATCGCCCAGCAGCAGCAGGAAATCCGCCGAGGCATATTGCCCCTCGATCGGGCTGGGAATTGTGTACGTGCGTAACGCCGCGAGTTCATCGCCACCCGGCTGTACATGCGGTCCGGGCTTCTCGTGTACGCCGGCCTTTGTCAGTGCCGCAACGCGTCCCTCCATCTCCGACTTCATATCCGTGTAGGTCTGCGTCAACTGCCGCGATCCCAGCGACTTCACGGCCAGCCGATAGATCGTCAGCGCGTCTTCCTTCTTACCCTCAGCCTCGTAGATCTTTCCCAGATGCTCGGCAGCCTCAGGATCTGTTGCCCGCAACAGCCATGCGCTTCGCACATACGACTCCGCGTCCGGCAGCTTGTTCTGTTTGAACTCGATCCACCCCAGCGTGTCCCAGCTCGCTGCCAGCATCGCAACATTCCCAAAGTCCTCATTCTTCGCGTTTGCCAGCGTCGTTGCCGTCGTCTTCGTCTCCAGCAGCTGGATCGATTTCCTGCTTGCCGTCTCACTCGCCGGTAAATCAACGCCTGCGTCTGCCAGTTCATATGCGGCACTGTTCAACATGTTCGCATCGTCGCTCGTGTCCATCAGCGCATGCAGCGTCGACTTCCCCGCGTTCGCGTCTCCGGCCTTCAATTGTGCCGCGCCCAGTTGCAATTTCAACGGATCTGGCGTGGCGCTTAGCGCGATGGCATCTTGAAAGGACTTCTCGGCTTCCTTGTATTGCTTTTGCGAAGTTTGCAGCGAGCCTAGCCCCGCATGTGGTTGCGGGTCGGCAGGGTCAGCCTTCGCCCATGCCCCCAGCGTCTGCTCCGCCTCGGGAAACCGTCCCTGGCTAATGAGCAGTTTTGCCAAGTCGTTGTAGGCCCATAGCGTTTCTGGATGCAGATCGATCTCTTTTTTATATTCAGCAGCGGCCTGAGTCTTGTTCGTCGACCAGTCGATCGCGCCATACTCTCCCCACAGGCCGGTCTGTTGATCGTTCAGCGCCTTCACCTTGTCCAGCAGCTCGCGCATGCTCTGGTAGTTATGCGCGCGGAACTCCCGGTACGCCTCCGCCATCAGTTCCGTTGCTTGGCTGTTGTCGGCCCTGGCCGTCGTCGTGCCCTTTGCTTCCGCACCCACCAGCTGAAGCATCTGCGACGAATCGTCGCTCATCTCCTTCACAAAATCGCGATAGGCCGCGAACTCGTTCACCGGCAGCTCATGCACCTTGTAGCGCAAGGTGCGGTCCATTTCCAGGGTGCGGTCTTTCAATACATAGGTAGAGGAGTATTCGGCAAAGGCGGTTGAGTGCTTCACATCCGGGGGTACGGTCACCGTGTATCCCTCGGGCAGCGTCAGCTTTATGTGTATCTCGGTCTCGCCTGTCGGATCCATCAAGATGGCGCGCTTCGGCGCGGTGGCATCGTCGGCAATCTTCGCATCGAACCACGTCGACATCCCCGGAAAGCGCCGGTTCGGCCAGTCGCCAAAATCCTTGCGTGTGTACTCCCAAATCATATGAAACGGCTCCGTGGTCTTCTCCGGCAGGCTCGCATCCACCGCGCTCACGTCGCCCGCAAATCCGTTGCTGTAGGAGAGCCTCTGCGCCAGCGTCTGCCAGTTGGCGCGCGGAACCTCGTGGTACACCGCGCGATAGATGACCTCGGCGTCGCCGCGCATCGTCAGGTCGAAATGCGCAGTCAGCAGACCGCCCGTCTCCAGCTTGCCCGTGATCGTCTCGTGCACGAACGAAGGGAAGGGAAGCGCTGTCTCCGTCCGCACCAGCCGCGCATCGCCCGTCGCCGGAACCGCCAGCGCCAGCTTGTCCCGCAAACCAGCCATCAGCATCCGGCTAGGCGCCACCTCCGGCGTCGCATCCAGCCACACATCGCGATCCTTCAGCTTCACCAGCGTGATCATATGGTCGAACTGCGAGGGCATCGGCAGCGCCTCGTTCACCTGCACGCCGGACGCGATCAGCACCGGTTCCGCGTCAATCTTCTCCGCCGCCAGCATAGCTTCGAGCAGCGTGTGCTTGTCCTTGCAGTCGCCGTACTGGTTGCGAAAAACCTCCGACGCCATATGCGGCTGCAGCCGTCCGATGCCGAACGACACCGCGATGTACCGATACTGCGTCGCTACATAGTTGTAAAGCGCATCCACCTTCGCGTCGTCCGTCGTCAGCCCATGAGTCAGCTCATCGGCCTTCGCCTGGATCGCCGCGTCCGGCACCGCGCGTCCCTTCATCAGCCCGCGATACCACGCGCCCATCTCCGCCCAGGTATGAAAGCTGGTGATCGCCACGTCCGGCTCGTACATCTCCTGGACCGTATTCACCGCCGCGGTTTTGTCCGTCTCCTGCTTTTTCGGATACTCGGAAACCGTCTCGTGCTTCCAGCGATACACGCGCTCTCCACCCTCTTCCGTCACCGCCGGCTGCACCTTCTTGCTCTTCACCAGCAACGAAAGCTCGCGTGGCACGCGCACCTCGATCGTCTCCTCCTGCACCGGCGCCCCGGATGTGAACTCAGTCGCATACCAGAGGACGCCGAGGTAGTCGGCGTTCGTGTCCTTGAGCGTCAGCCGGTATTCCAGCGTGTCTCCCGCGCTCAGGGATTTCACCGGAAGCTGCTTCATGCGCAGATCGCTGTACATCGGCGCCGCCTGAGTCACCGGCGCCGGTACCTCCTGCGCGTCTCCCGGCGGCGTCTCAATCACCTCGCCCGAAGGCTTGCGCACCCGCACCGAATCGAAGGTCACGCTCTGCGTCAAAGCCGCAAACGGAATGCTGATGATGCCGGCATCACGCACCCCGGCGTCCGACAATATGTGCTCTGTGATCGAGAGGGTACGCACGTTCGAGCCGTCTTTATCGAAGCGCAGCACCGAATCATCCTTCTCGATCACCAGCGCCTCGCCCGTCAGGTCGGGTTTGGATTTTGCAGGCACGGGAAGGTTCTTGGCCGGGATCGTGGCTTCGCCCGGCGGACCCGGAGCGGGCGGCACGGTTTGGGCGGCAAGAATGGGCAGAAAGCAGGCAAGTGCAGCAAGGACGATCGGTCGGGCCGGCATAGCTAGCCTGTTCTAGCGCAAGCCGTTTTGACACACCAGAGAAATCGAAGGTAGGGCGAAACTTTGGATCAAAATAGTCCGCAGAAAAAGAAAATCGCCAAGACTACTTGACGCCATACACTGTGCGACATACAGTGTGCACAGCACAGTATGAGCGAAGCAATCCAGGCCGTCTTTGAGAACCTCCGCCTCGAGCTTCGGCGCGGCTGCCTCATCCTTGCCGTGCTGGCTCAGCTTCGCGAAGAGCACTACGGCTACACCCTGCGCAAAACCCTCGCCGCCGACGGCATCGATATCGAGGAAAGCACCCTGTACCCACTGCTGCGCCGCCTGGAATCCCAGGGCCTGCTGCTCAGCGAGTGGCGCGAGCACGAAAAACGCAACAAGCGTTTCTATCGCCTCTCGCCCGCGGGTGCTGCCACGCTCCAACAATTGCTCGTAGAGTGGGAGTCCATCAACCGCTCCATTCACCAGGTGTTGTCCGGCAACACCGTCAAGGAGGCCTGACCGTCATGGCAGCCAACGATCTCAACAGTCTCATCGATCGCTACCTCTACGCTGTGCGCCGCTATCTTCCCGCGTATCACCAGGACGATCTGATCGCCGAGCTCTCTGCCAACCTCCACTCCGAGATGGACGACAAGCAGGCCGAACTCGGCCGCCCGCTCAGCGAAGATGAGCAGGTCGAGGTCGTGCGCCGCCACGGCCATCCCATTCTGGTTGCCGCCCGCTATCAGCCGCAGCGCTGGCTCATCGGGCCGGAAGTCTTTCCCTTCTACGTGTTCACCATCAAGCGTGTTCTGCCGTGGGTCGTCGGCATATGGCTGCTCGCGACGGCGGTCGCCATCATCTTCGGCTCACAGAGCACACCCTTCGTCCAGCGCATGGACGTCGGACAGATCATCACCGGACTCTTCGGCGCGATCTTCCAATTTCTCGCCTGGATCACCGTAGGCTTCGCTCTGCTGGAATACTGCAAAGGCCACCTCAGCAGGGAGTTCACGCACCCCCACTGGGATCCGCGCAAACTGCCCAAAGCCGATCCCGTCGCGGATCAGAAGGGCCCCCATCATCCCTGGGCCGATGCCATCGCCAGTGCCGTCTTCCTCGCGTGGCTGCTCGCCTTCCCGCGTTTTCCCGTGCTGATGTTTGGTCCGTATGTCTCCTGGCACCTGCTCAACATGGATCTCCCCGCCATCTGGCACCAGTTCTACTGGCTCCTCATCGCCTTCAACTGCATTCAGCTCACCGCCAGAATCGCACTGCTCTTCCGCCCTGTCCGCCATTACTATCCTGCTCTGGAAACCGTGATCCACCTGCTGGGCATCGGCATTCTTGCCTCGCTGCTGCGCGTCCACGACTACGTCGGAGAGGCCACCTTCGGCGGCAGCCCCATGTCTCCTCAGACCGTCGCCACACTGAATCTCAGCATCCATAGCGGCCTCCTTATTGTGCTGATCCTGGCGGCCGGCCAGTTGCTCTGGGATGCCGTGCGCTGGCTGCGCCCCAAGGCTGCGGCAAGCATTCCCGGCAATGTGGGTGCTCCGTCCTAGCGCCGCTGCAGTCCAGCCGTCGCGCAAGTTGTCTAGAACGGTCTTAACGTCGCAGCAACGGGTACGATTCCCTGATCGCGATGCCGTATCAAAAGGCCGCCGGCGCCGGCCAGGAGCAGGCAAAGCAGTGCAGCCGTGGCCACGCGCAGCAGCGGTCCACGCAGCGATGCCGTGGTGTCGTTCCGCTTCCGCTCCCAGAGCACGCTGA
>DASQRJ010000597.1:0-3844 GCA_035642955.1 Acidobacteriaceae bacterium | reverse complement strand
TACGCCGTGATGGGCACCGCGATGCGCTCGGGCGCCAACCGCGCGATCGAAGCGGCGCAGGCGGCGATGGCGTCGCCGCTGCTCGAAGCCGGTGCGATTGACGGCGCGAAGGGCATCCTGATCAACATCTCGGGCTCCAGCAATCTGAAGCTGAGCGAGGTGAACGAGGCCTCGACTCTGATTCAGAACGCTGCCCACGAGGAGGCCAACATCATCTTCGGCGCAGTGCTCGACGAGAGCATGGGCGACGAGGTGAAGATCACGGTCATCGCGACCGGCTTCCGCCAGGACCTGCCCGCGCGGGAAGAGTCGTCGCGGGATGCGCGCTCGCTAAAGCCGGAAGCGCCTAGCTTCCTGAACCTCGATGCGCGCCCGGCAGTGCCGCGCTTTGCGAGCGAAGTCAATGCAGAGGCCTCCCGTGTGGGTGTGCCGGAGGCTGCCCCGGCGGCCTACGCCTCCGGATTCGGCAGTCAGTCGCTGGCGAGTCTGGAATCGACGCCGTCGTTTGAATCGATCGCGGTGCATGCGCCGGCGCCCAAAGAGCGCAAGGCGGCGGCGTCTACGCCTGAGGATGCCGCCATCGGCGGATTCCTGGAAACCCTGACGGCGGACGAGACCCGGGCCCGGGAACAGCGGCGCGCCGACGATGCGGAACTCGAGGAGCTCGATGTGCCCGCATTCATGCGCAACGGCGGGCGGTAGCCGAGAGCACGAGACGGAATATCGCGGGAATCTCCGGGGCTGGATCGCCGCTGCAGTACCTCTCGCAAAGGCGGCCCCGGAACGATGATCCCATTGAGTCTGAACAGCCGGCTGGAGCATCCCACTAAAGCTCACGGTACCTTCCTCATTTCGGTACTAGTACCGAGGTAAGTACCAATGTTGTAATGTGAAGAACGCTCAACCAGCGGGACGCGTAAGCTAGTGTCGAACGCGGGAGATTGCAGAGACGGCGAATCTGCCGATCTGTGGTATTCCCGTAACACTGGACCCGTATCCGGGTTGAATCCAGCAGGGGCTTGCAATGGGTAGGATCGTCTCGTTTTTTCTTTCTCTCGGAGTGGTCATGGGGCTTGCCGGCGCGCTTCCAGCTGCGCAGGCGGTGACTACCACTACGGTCCACCACCGCAAGACGGTTCATGTCCGCTCGACGCGTAGGACTCGTCACCATGCGGCGGCAGCAGCCAGCACCCGGCTGGTGCGTGGCCGGGATGGAAAGCTCCATCGTGTGGCGGGGCGCCATCGCTACTACGAACACTTCACCGGCGACTCCTTCGCCGAAACGGACATCAGCGCTGGCGACAATACTGCCGGAGAAGATCCCGTGGTCCGCGCGGCGGCGATTGCCGCCCTGGGCAACATGAACGGAACGGCGGTCGCGATCGATCCCAGCACCGGCCGCATTCTCGCCATGGTGAATCAGAAGCTCGCGCTCTCGAGCGGCGCCGAGCCGTGTTCGACCATCAAGGTTTCCGTTGCGCTGGCGGCACTGGAAGAGGGGATCGTCACCAAGGACACTCCGGTGAACCTGGGCGGCTGGTCGATGACCATGACCGAGGCATTGGCCCACTCCAACAATCTGTACTTTGAGACCATCGGCCGCCGGCTCGGCTTCGAGCGTGTCCGCCACTACGCCAACCAGTTTGGCCTGGGCGAGCTGGCCGGCTGGAACATCCCCGGAGAGCAGCTCGGTGTGTATCCCAACCAGGAACTACCCGAGAAACTGGGCGGCGTTGGCCGCATGTGCTCCTTCGGCCAGAGCATCTCGATGACGCCGCTGCAACTCGGCGCATTGACTGCCGCGATTGCGAACGGCGGCACGCTCTATTACCTGCAGCATCCGACAACGCCTGAAGAGGCGGTCAACTTCACTCCCCGCGTGAAGCGCGTCCTGAATATCAAGCCGTTCATTCCAGACGTCGCCAGCGGCATGGGCGGCGCGGTAGCTTACGGCACGGCACGCTCGCTGCGCACCAACTTCAACGAGCTGCCGGTGCTGGGCAAGACCGGTACCTGCTCGGAGGACGGAACCCGCTTCGGCTGGTTCACCTCCTACGCGGATACCAACTACGGCCGCATCGTGACCGTCTTCTTCCTGGAGGGTGGACGCCCGACCTTCGGCCCCAAGGCCGCGGAGCTGACCGGCGTCTTCTACCGCAACCTGTGGGACCACCAGTATTTTGCCGAGAAGAACCCCGCGGAAGCACCTGCGGCCGGTGCTTTGGGTCAGCCGCAAACTGCGAGCGGCGCCATTCAGTAGTTTCACGAGTCGCGAAAATCGATCCAGACGGCCTGCCAGGGGATCGGCAGGCCTGTCTGTGTACTGCGAACGTAGGTTAGGAGTTACGGGGTAACCTGGACGATATGCGTTCCCCAGTTGCCCAGCGAGGCACGCGTTCCGCTGCAGGAGCCGAAGGGACTGGAGGCGAGATACTGCGCCAGGGTGCAGTTCTGCCCGATGAATTCCTGGGCGAACCAGATGGAATCGCCATCGACTGAGGCGGCCCCGTAGTCGCCCCAACGCGGACGAGGTGGGTTGCCGAAGCCACGGTAGCCCGTGAAGCCATCCTGTGGACCGAGGCCGGCAGCCGCGACACTTGGTTGGCCAACGCCGATCTTGTTATCCAGGCTGGCGTACCCAACGCTGGGGTAGTTGCTGGGACCGGTCGTGGTGAAGGAGAGGACGCCGCGCCCGCTTTGTGTCACAGCCACGGTTCCATATGTGTAGTCGACGTTGGGATCGGCCAGGTAGCCCTGCTGGTCCACGGTTGCCGTCGGCGTTCCACCGGAAGCCTCCGGATTCAGGACGAAGAAGGCCAGGCCGTCGCTGGATGAGGTCGCACTGAAGGAGACGCCGGTTCCAAGCGATGCCCACAACTTGCCGTTGGCGTAGTAGACCTGCTGCATGCGGGAGTCGTTGCCGGCCAGCGGAGAGATGGTCTCCCTGAACCGGTCCACCGTACCCAGCGTGAGCGGAGCGCAGGTGGGATCGTTGAGGCACTGACCCAGCGGCCAGTTGATGTCGCCGCCGCCAGGAGCCTGTCCTACGCCATTCGTGCCCACTCCCGGCTGACGTGCCAGCCCAGGGACGCCGTACGCCTCAGTGTTGACCAGTGAACTCGTGAGGGTGGGAGCGCCGCCGCCGTTCAATGCGCTGGTGTTGGTCAGCGACCAGAGCTGCAGTTGATTGGAGACGCCGCTATTCGCGAATACCGCCAGCGAGCTGAGGAAGTATTCCGTGCCCGCAAACGCAGCAGGAGACGGACCGGCCGACTGCGCGGGCCATACCGTAAAGCCGGGCAGCCCGGAGGCAGTCGGCGTGGAAGGATCGGCGGTGTTGTACTGCACCACATTGATGCTGGGTGCACTGGCTATCAACGCCTGTTTGGAAATGGCATAGATCTGCGCCCCGATGAACCCGCCGCCATCAAATAATGCGAACTGATTCGTGGTCAGATAGATTCCGTTGCTGTCCGTGCCGATGTGCGGGTAATCGCCCAGGCATGGACCACCGGGACAATGATGGTTCGGAGTTCCCTGGGTGCCGTCATCCTGTACCGGGATGCGGTAGATGGTCCAGTTGCCCAAGGGGTTCGACGTCTGGCTGACGGCCAGGTCGAGGTGATTGCTGCCGGCGAGGTTGGCGCTGGTCCCCACCCGATCCAGGGTCAGGACAAGCTGAAAGAAGTGCTGCGTCTGCGGGTCGAAGATACAGCTGGGATCGGTAAGCTCCGGCCCATCCGCTCCAGTGGTGCGGTTGATCGCGGACGGATAGCCGTAGAACTGATTCAGCGATACCACGCCACCTGCCGCAGTCCCGCTCGTATTGAAGACTTGCAGCACA
>DASQRJ010000596.1:0-3366 GCA_035642955.1 Acidobacteriaceae bacterium | reverse complement strand
GCCGCGGCATGTTCGGCCAGCGCATCAAGCAGGTGCCGGCGACCGGTCACCCGTCACGCTACTTCGAGGAAACCGCGATCCCCAATCCAGGGACCGCCGGCTTCGTCGATCCGCGCAACATTGCTCCCACACTCGTGGCTCCGACCCGCGTGGAACGCAGCGTTCCGTTGAAGGGTCTGGTCGCGCAGCTGAACTACAACCTGTTCGACATGGAACTCGGCGCGCAGCAGAAGCAGTTCGCGTATCTGCAGGCGAAGGACCTGATCGACACCGTGGACGGCGTGCTGCACACCCATGATGTGGCGTTGTGGAACGGCAACGACACATCGTTGAGCGCACCGACGACTCTGCAGTATTTTGGCGCGGCGGGGCAGATCGCAGGGGGTGGCAACGCGACGACGATCACCGCGACCGAGAGCATCGTGGACGGCATCAAGTCACAGATTGCGCAGATGGTGGCAAACACCAACTTCGCGGTCCGTCCGACGGCGATCTATGCCAACCCGGTTCTGCTGGATCTGATTGACCGCGAGATGAAGACCGAGTTCAACGTGGTGCTGAACTCGCGCGAGATCACGGGCGGATTCACGGTAAAGACGCTCTCGACGCAGGCGGGCGAGCTGCCCCTGATTCCCGAGTGGGCGCTGAGCTATACCGGGACCCCAGGCTCGGGCAGTGCATCGTTGCCGGCGTACATCGTGACGGAGGATCTGATCGAGTTCCACTGGCTGAGCGACTCTGCTCCACGCATCTTCCAGCTTGGCCTGCCCAACTCGCTTGCTTCGCAGTACGTCGTGGTGAAGTTCGGCGGCGTGGTTGTGAAGGGCGCCAATTACGCGCATGCACAAGTGACCGTGCAGCGCTAAAGCCGCTCAGTCACGGCGCGCTGCCCAAACCTGAGCGGCGTTACGTGATCGACCCATGGGGCGGCGGTAAAAGCCGCCCCTTCGTTGTAAGCGAACCATGCCAAGTACGAAAACCACGCGGCGGAGTGCAAACCGCGGATGAGGAGAGAGTGCCGATGGCCTACTTAGAGACGACGGAATACGAGAGCTATGGCCTGTCACCCGACACCACCGACGACTGGATTGCGATAGCTTCCGGGATGATCGATGCATTCTGCCGACGCGCCAGCATATTGGCAACGCAGTATGTAGAACGCCTGCGCGTGGTGGAAGGCAGCCAGACAGTGCGGTTGAGCTATCTGCCGCTGCTTGCGGTATCGCCGGCCGCAATACCGCTGGTAATGGTGCGCGGCAGATATACGCGAGCCCGACGCGGCGAGCTATGGCCGACCGGACTGGACGCTGTAGCCTATGCGTTTTCGCTGCCTGGTGCATGGACGCAAGTGGATCCGTCTTCGATCGACTTTGCGTGCGACACCGGTGAGCTGACACTGCCCTACAACATATTGGGCTTGCCTTACAGCGAGATCGAAGTGACCTACACCGCGGGGTGTGCCGCCGTGCCGGTGGCGGTGAAGATTGCCTGCGCACAACTGGTGAAGAATGCGCAGTCCACACCTGGCTTGAATGTGAAGTCCAGCAAGCTGGACACGATGCAGATGCAGTACTTCTCCAACTCGCTGATAGATGCACAGGTGCAGGAGCTGCTGCGGCCCTATGTGGCGACGAGGCTGGGATAGCAATGAGTGATTTGAGCGTGAGACCGAAGCAGGGAGGATGGCAACGCATGACAGACGCACTGCTGCGTTCGCTGGGTGGATCGGTAGCCAGGTTGCGGATGCCGGTCGCGGCGACGACCGCGATTGGAGAACAGTTGGGAGCACCGACAGCCGGCTTTGCCGATCTCCCGCTCTCTCCCGCGGCCTTTCGCAAGGTGCGAGTGGCGGTCAGCGATGGCAACCAGGCGAAGTATGAACTGCTGATCTCTGCCGCGGCGGTGGAAGCGCAGGTGAGCCAGCTGGGGCTTTCATCGGCCGAAGTACTGTTCGCGATGGGGCTGGGCATTACGGTGGGCAAGGAGTTCTTCGTCATTGAAGGGGTTTCCTTCACCAGCGCGGCCGGACTGGCCTGCGTCTATCGCGTGTTGCTACGGGAAGCCGCAACGCAGAGTTATTGAAAGAGGGTGGAATGAAGAAGGCGCGTGATTCTTTCTATGTGGCGCTGCGGGATCGGCTGCAGGTGCTCAATCCCGCAAGACAGGTGACGATCCGCGGCGTGTTGCGGCCCGGCGTGCTGGTGGAGGAGAACGAGAGCTTTGCGGCCATCGTGCCGGACAACGTGTTCGTCCTGCGGTGGACCAAGGCGCTGGCGGAGGAGCAACACGCGCTGGTGCGCACGCAACAGACTTGCGAGATCCAGTATCAGACGGCTGGGACGGCGTCCGCCGGCGGATTGGACCGGGGCAATCTGCTGACGGAGATGGATGCGGAGCTGCTTTCCATTGTGCAACCGCAGCAGGTACAGAAAATGGATTACAGCGTAACTCCGCCCGCCGCCATGGGAACCCGTGTCTCCTGGACGGGACCGGTGCTCGAGCCGGTTGCCAGGGAGCGCGATCGATTGGTGCGCAAGGCGGAGATCACGGTGGTGAGCTATGAGGAGGCAGGAGAGCTATGAGTACGCCAGCATTGGTGATGCAACCGGGCCTGCCGCCCATGACACGACAGGTGCGCGGGTACTTTGCACCGGTCAATCGGCTCACGGCCACGCCCACCCCATTCGATGCGACAACCGTGGCATCGTTTGCGCCCGACGCTCCGCCGGCTCCATGGGTTGATCTGGGATGGATCGACGGCTTTACGCGCGCGTCTGAGACGAAGCTGCAAGTGGTGGAGAGCGGAGCGCCGGGCACCGTCTTGCTGCAGGGACGGCAGAGCGTAGGCGCGACGGTGAGCATGACCTTCGAGCGCTGGTCGAAGCTGACGATGACGCTGACCTGCGGAACGCAGCAGACGAATGTGTTGGAGGCGGGCGCGAATCCAGTCGCCATCACCGCGGCAACTTCGACAGCGACGTTTCTCAGCACGACGAACGGGGCCGGCACGATCCAGGCGGGCAGCCTGATCGCAGTGGATGCGGACTACAACGGCCAGACGGGTTACGTCGGCGCGGGAGCCTCCGCCGCGTATCTGGCGACTGCGATCAGCGGCGATCTGCACTGGATTCGCCGTGTGACCCTGAACGTGGGACGGGTGACGGCTGTGACCGCGACCGGGCTGCAGCTTGCGGAGCCATTGCTGGCCGGTGTGCCGACGCAAGGGATGCAGGCGCAATCGATGGTGGCTCTGCAGGATCGCGAGGGCGGCACATTTTTCCAGGAATGGTCGGCACTCTTTTTTATGCAG
Organism: Acidobacteriaceae bacterium; assembly: GCA_035642955.1. GTDB lineage: Bacteria > Acidobacteriota > Terriglobia > Terriglobales > Acidobacteriaceae > KBS-83. The sequence continues at coordinate 56 of DASQRJ010000596.1, read as the reverse complement.
GGGGAGCAGGGCGATGCGCTGTTCTTCTACTATCCGCGGCTGCAGACGATGGCCGG
>DASQRJ010000595.1:0-5248 GCA_035642955.1 Acidobacteriaceae bacterium | reverse complement strand
CTGCGCTCTGATACAGGCCATGATTGCGCGCCTGCACGCCGCTCCAGCCAATTCCGTAGAGCGGTATCCCCATGGTGTACTTCGCTGCGGGTACGCCTGACTTCATGTAAGCCCGCACCGTGTCGTCAATGGCTCGGGCCTGATCACGTAAGGGGTCGGCGGGGCTGTTGTACAGCGCCGCGCTGGCGTTGGTCGTTTTCTCGGTGGGCGCGGCGTAATCGTATCCGTCGATGGTGAGAAAGTCCACCTCATTGGCGGCAGCCTTCAAGTCGATGTTCGCGTACTTCTGCGGGTTCGACGGAGAATCGAAGGTGAGAAGGTAGTGTCGGCAGGTGCTGCGGCCCAGCGCATCGAGCTGTGTGCGAAATTCATGCAGCAAGGCGGTAAAGTTCTCCCGATCTGCAGCCAGAGGAAACTCCCAGTCGATGTTGAAACCATCGAAGAGTCCCGGCGCCTCCACGCCGGGAGCAAGATGTCCTTTGACGAAGAGGTCGATGCAAGAGGCCACCAACGCGTGCCGTGCAGCCGGCGAAGCGGCCGCCGCGGTAAAACCTGAGACGTCCCCAGCTTGGCCGCCCAACGAGATCAGGGTCCGCAGGCGCGGATGGAGCGTCTTCAGTTCCAGGATGCCGGCGAAGTTACCATGAACGGAACCGGAAAAGGGCTTTCCGTCGACTCCGAGGATCGAGGCATCCTGCCATGCCGCTTTGGGATCGTTGATGGCGCAGACCGGCGAAGCGCCCGGTGTGACGTTGCCGAAGGCGTAGATCAGGTGAGTCAGCTTGGCGGCCACTCCGCTCTTCTCCAGCGTGGCCATGGTATAGACGGAATACTGTACGTCCCATTCCTCGAAGTAACCTCCAACGACGCGGCCTTGATCGCCTTCTTGCGCCGGCGCGGACGTTGCATGAGAAAAGAGAAATAGGATCAGTATGCTCAGAGAAAAACTGAAGACGCGCTTCGCCATGAAAGCCCCCGACCACAGAGTCTACGGCCTGGCGGGCAGAGCCTCATAGGTGACATACGCGAAACGCATCGAGTCGGGAGCCCAGGAATTGACGTTCATGGTTCCCTGGCCGCCGGTTGCCTCTATCAGGGTCTTCTCGCCGCTGCCAACTTTGTCATGGTTGATCGCGACCAGCTTGATCTTGATTGCGACGTTGCGCGGATCGTGAGTAGGCGTGCCAGCGGGATAACCGATATACACCATCTTCTTTCCATCCGGCGAGATGTGGGGAAACCAGTCTTCCAATTCGTCATTCACCACCCTCACCGCCTTCTGATCGTTGAGACCCGCGCCGCCCGCAGGAAAGCGCCATATGGCTTCCTTCCCAGATCGATCGGAGTTGATGTAAATCCATTTTCCGTCTGGTGAGTAGTCAGGGCCGTCATCGTGGTGAATGTCGGATGTGAGCTGTTGCTCCGTCCCGCCGGCGGCGGGCAGACGATAGATATCGAATTGATTGCTTCCGTTCCGCTGGGCCACAAAGGCAAGCATCTTGTTATCCGGCGACCAGCCATGGAAGTAGCTGGGCGTCTCAGACACCATGAGCTTGATATTGCCGCCATCCACGTCCGCCAGAAAGACCTGCGATCCGTCGCTGCCGGTAGCCGTCGCGGAGAAGGCAAGTTTCTTCCCATCCGGAGAGATGGCTTTATCGTTGTTGCAGTCAAAATTAGCGGGAATGGCCAGCTCTGTCGGCTCCGCAGTTCCACTTTTTGCGAGCGTGAACCTATAGATGTGTCCCCCGGAGTTGGAGAGCAGATATGTTCCATCAGGAGACCAATTGGGTGCCTCCCAGATGGAGTCCGCTGTGTACACCAGGTGCGAGGAGCCGTCGCGCAGGTCGTAGATGAACAATCGGCTACGCAAATGCTCGGCGGCTTCCTGAGAAGGTGCGGCGGCCGCCGGCGCTGCGGCAGTCTGCGCATGCAGTGCGGGCGCGAGAAGACAAAAGGCAACGCCAGCCAGCCCAACGCCAGCCAGCCCACAGTATGTTCGAAGTATGGAGAGAGGCTTCATGGATGTTGTGCTCCTGTTCGCGGCGATCTCACAGCTGACGCTTTGCTTCACAAGCGTTCCGACTACTGCACCTTACCAGCGGAATTTGCGAGGACAACGTTTGAGAACACAGCAGTATCTGGCGTGATGGGCAAGTGCGAGCAGAAACCCAGTCCGATATAGAAGGGGCCGTCAAAGTGCAGGTGGATCGGCGGCCCCAGCTGGTTCATGGGCTCACCCTTCAGGCTGGCGAAGATCGCGATGGAATCTCCGTGCTTCTCAATGCCGATCCGCTTCGCCAGCACGCCCTCCAGGGTACCTCCGAACCGGTATTGCATATCCGTCATCATTGCACCCCTCTTCGGACGTTGGGCCAGATGGATCATGCCGCTGCCGTGCTCGCCGATCATGGCCTCCTGTGAGTCGTCATCCAGATTCTGGCGAATGATCAAGACCACCTTTCGGTCGTCATAGCCCTTCGGATCTGGAAACGTTGCATCCGCCGCCAGCGAGGCATCTCCGTTGTACTTCTTCCAGATGTAACGGAACTCATCGCGCGAGTACCAGATGTTGTATCCGGCGGAGTGGATCGTGTATTGCCTGGCGGCGGGATCATACGTTCCGCTGCCCGGCACCAACGCGGCTCCAATATCCGATTGGCCATCGAATACGCCGGTTGGGGTATCGAAGTTTTTGCTGGGACGGTGAAAGTCCGCCGGCGGCGGCACCTGCTCATGCGTTGAAGAGCCTGGCTGCGCCCACGCGGGAACGGCCAATTTTGGATTCTTCGGGGCTTGCGTCGCCTGCGAATCCAGATGAGGCACCGCGACGCACAGCAACAGAACGATCAGCGAGGGGAGCAGCGCATGTTTTGCCGGCGAAGGACGGATGGAGAGTGCCATGGGGAAGAACTCTAACAGAGTATGGGGCGATGCGGCCGCACTTGACAACCGCGGAATGTTGCCCGGATGCATCTTGCGTGCAATGAAACCTTTGTCCGGGGAACGTGTCGAACATGTGAGCGCTCAAGGTTCCATTGAGACAAGCAGTCCAAAGATAGGATGGCTAAATGCGAAACGGTTTTCTCTTCTGTGTGGGATTCGGTCTCCTCACAACCACGGTATCCGCTCAGAACTCAACGACACTGAAACCCCCGATTGCGAAAAAGATGCATATGGAGAAACCGATCAATGGGGCGGTGCTGGTCGACGACTACGGTTGGCTTCGAAACAAGAAAAATCCGCAGGTGCAAGCCTATCTCGAGGCAGAGAATACCTACGCGGAGAGATTCACGGCCAGCGAGAAGCCCTTCGCAGAACGACTTTACCAGGAGACGCTGAGCCACATTCAACAAGACGACACCTCGGTACCGCATCGCAAACACGGGTACTGGTACTACAGCCGGACTGAAAAAGACAAGCAGTACGCGATCCTCTGCAGAAAGAAGGACACGTTAGACGCGCCGGAAGAGATACTGCTCAATCTAAACGAACTGGCGAAGGGCCAGAAGTTTATGTCCCTTGACTCGTTTGAGGTGAGCGACGACTCGAACCTCCTGGCTTACACGACGGACAACGTCGGCTTCCGCCAGTACACGCTACACATCAAAGACTTGCGGACGGGCAAGTTGCTGCTGGATACCGCCGAGCGCGTTGACGGAGTCGCATGGGCGGCCGATAACAAGACGCTCTTCTACGTTACGGAGGATGCTCAGACCAAACGCTCCGATATTGTGTTCCGTCACGCGGTAGGCAGCACCGCCTCCCATGACCAAGTGGTGTTTCATGAAAAAGATGAGCGGTACTCCGTCGGAATCGACCGCACCCGAGATGGTCGATACATCCAGGTCAACTCCGAGAGCCATGTCACGAGCGAGGTCCGATTCCTGCCGGCCGATCATCCGGAATCGCCTTGGACGATGATTGAGCCGCGTGTGGAAGGAGTGCAGTATTACGTCGACGAGGGAGACGGGCTCTTCTACATCCGTGTGAACGATACGGGGCGCAGCTTCCGTGTGGTGACTGCGCCAGTAGCGACGCCGGACAAGACGCATTGGACCGAACTCATCGCGACACAGAAAGATGTGCCGATCGACAAGGTGGATGTCTTTAAAGACTTTTATGTTGTCACGGAGAGAATCAAGGGATTGGTCGCGCTGCGGGTCGTCAACACAAAGACTCAAGAAGCTCGGATGATCGACTTTCCGGAGCCGGCTTATGACGCATATGGAGCGTCCAATTCCGAGTTCGACACGGATAAGTTCCGATACGGCTATGAGTCGCCGATCACCCCCGATTCGACGTTCGAGTACAACACGCAGACAGGAACATCGCTACTGCTCAAGCAACAGGAGGTTCCTGGCTATGACAAGTCCCTGTACGCGGTAGAGAGATTGTCCCTAGCTGCGAAGGATGGCACAGGTATTCCCGTGACCGTCGTCTACCGAAAGGACAAATTCAAGCGCGGGGAGAATCCGCTCTTTGTTTACGGGTACGGATCGTATGGGGTCAATGTGGATGACGACTTCTCCGTAGTCGACGTTCCGCTGTTGGACCGCGGCGTTATAGCAGCATTGGCGCATGTTCGAGGAGGTGGTGAACTGGGCGAAGCATGGCATGATGGAGGAAAATTGATGACCAAGCGCAACACTTTCACTGACTTCATCGACGCAACCGAGGGCCTATTGTCACAGGGATACGGAAAGCGAGGCGAGGTCGGCATCGAGGGCGCGAGCGCGGGCGGTCTGTTGATGGGGGCAGTCACAAATATGCGCCCGGACCTGTTCAAAGCTGTGCTGTGCGAAGTTCCATTTGTGGATGTCATGAATACGATGCTCGATCCGACGATTCCTCTGACCGTAGGCGAATATGAGGAATGGGGAAACCCGAATCAGAAGGCGGCGTTCAACTACATGCTGACGTATTCGCCGTACGACAACGTAACTGCGAAGCCTTATCCGGCCATCCTCGTGCAGACCTCCCTCGACGATTCGCAGGTTGGGTACTGGGAGCCATCGAAGTATGTGGCCAAGCTACGAGCATTGAAACAAGACAACAATCCGCTGGTGTTCTTCGTTAACTTGCACGGCGGTCACGGAGGTTCCAGCGGCCGCTACGACCGAATACGCGAGAAAGACAGGAACTACGCATTCATGCTCACTGAGCTTGGGATTACGACGTAACCCCGAGTGAAGTAGAACGGGCTGACGCAACGAAGCGCCAGCCCGTTCCCTGCTCCTGCATGGGA
>DASQRJ010000594.1:0-3775 GCA_035642955.1 Acidobacteriaceae bacterium | reverse complement strand
GCATGGTGATCGGTTGCGCCACTCGAACCTCTACCGGTGGCGTGTGCGTCAGCTTGGTCTTGCGTAGATGCGCGATTGCCTTCACTGGCGACATTCCTGCCCTCTCCCTGTAGTCATGGCCTGCATCGAAACGTTTCCGTACAGCAATACGACTGCTCTTCTAGGACCCCACTGTTTCTGCGGTGGAGGTGAAGATGCCATCCCACAGCGCGATCCCTTCGCGCTGCGCTCTGGCCACCGTGGCCACCCAGACTTCCTCGGCGCCGGCCCGCAGCAACACGCGGCTGCATGCACCGGCCGTCGCGCCCGTGGTGTAGATGTCATCCACCAGCAGCACCGATCGGCCATGTACGCGCGCTGCATCGCGAACGGCGAAAGCGCCGCGAAGATTGCGCCGGCGCCCCTGCGGGCTCAGCCGTGACTGGCTATCGGTAGCGCGCTGCCGCCGCAGTACTGCGCGTGCCATGGCCCAGCGGTGTGCCTTGTCTCTGCGCCGCAACTCATCGACCATTGCGGAAGCAATCCGTTCCGCGTGGTTAAAGCCGCGCTGCCGCCGCTTCACTCGATACAGCGGCACCGGCACCACCAAAATCTCCGTGCCCGGATCGATCGGCAATTCCACCACCGCGCCTGCGAGCCGTTGCCCCAGACGCTTTGCAATCGGCTTCATGCCGGCGTACTTCAGCAGGTGGATCAGACCGCGAAGCTCGTTCTCGTATCGCCCGTAGGCCACGGCCCTGGCGAATCCTTCGGGCCGCTCCAGGCAGACATCGCAGAAGCGCGGTTCGTCTGCCGCCAGATGCGCCAGAGAGGACTGGGGTAGCCCCAGGTCCTCACCGCAATGCGTACACAACACCCCGGTTTGCGGCGTGACTGCCGACCAGCAGGACTCACAGATGGGAAGGGAAGAGAAGCGCAGGAGGGACTGCTTGCAGAGCGCGCAGGAGGCAGGGTAAAGCGCAGCGCTCAATGCATCGAAGACCGGTTGCAGGGGACTTCGCAGGAAACGTGCAGCCGCACGCCATGACAGTGTGACTGCTGCCGGAACGTCCGATGTCAGAGCTGTCTGACTGCGGAAGACCCACCCTCTTTCAACCAGTTGCCGCCTGGGGAGCACCATGCCGCCCCGGCGCCAGGCCACCGATGCACCGAGTATAGAGCAGTGACCGCATTCCCGACAATGGAAACACGCGCGGGCCGTCCAAATGCGTTGCTGATGAACTACCTGGAGCACGACGCCATCGAGCGCAACTTCCCCGGCTTGCTCACGGGTGTGCTCGGAATGCCGGAGAAGCCGTCCCGCAGGCGCAGCTAGGCTTTCAGCGGGTGGCAACGCTCCGGGTCGAGGCTGCGACGGTTGCCTGAGCTTTGCTCTTCGACATCAGCGTCGCTCCGACTCCGAGAATGATCATTGCCGCGCCGCAACCCTGCAGCACGGAGACATGTTCTCCGCCCAGCGCCACGCCGAGGATGAGTGCAATCAGCGGATTGACGTACGCATAGCTGGCGACGCGCGCGGCGGGCTCATGATGAATGAGCCAGGTATAGGAAGTAAATGCCAGGATGGATGCGCAGGTCACCAGGTACAGAAATGACGCCGTGGTATGCCAGTGCCAGGCTGCGAATGCCGCCGGAATCCGCGGCAGCTCACCGGCAAGGCCGGAGAGCGCGAACAGCCCCACACTCCCGAGCGCCATCTGGAGTCCGGCACGCATGGCTTGATTGTCGGGCAGGGTCAGGTATCGGCTCCACAGCGTTGCGAAGGAAAAGACGAGCGAGCCGGCCAGCTCCACAAACACACCGCTGACCATCGAGTGTTCGAAGCCAATGGAGCGTGTCACCAAACAGACGCCGAAGATGCCAAGCAGAGCGGCAACCGCGACGGAAACGCCGAGCCGCTGCGTTCGCAACACCACCACCTCGCCCAGCAGGATCCAGATAGGGATCATGGCGGCGATCACTGCTGCAGTTCCGGAGGCGATGCGCGTCTCCGCCCAGAAGAGGCAGCCATAGCTGCCCGTGAAGAGCAGAACCCCCAGCAGAAGCGAATGCAGCAACGTGCGCCGGCTCACGGCGGCGCCCCGCCATCGGCTGAAGCCATACAGTGCAACGCCGGCCAGCAGAAAGCGGATGGCCGCGGAGAAAAACGGCGGCGTGGTCGAAACCAGATCGCGGATGGCCAGAAACGACCCGCCCCAGATGATGTAAATCGCTCCGTATGCCAGCAGTCGAATGCTCTTGCGCGACAGCGCCATGGGTAGAGGATAGTGCAGCGCGCGGCGCGGCTTCTTCCCTGATACACGTCACGATCGCCTGGATGACACGGGTTGGTCCGGAGCTCCCTGCGGCTTGCGGTGTCGCGCTGTTACACTCGCTGTTCCCCGAACGCGATCAAAGTCACCGAGGATAAATCAACCGTGCCGGAGACCACGCCGCAATTTCAGCCATATGTTCCGCCAACCGAGTCGCGACCGGAGCTGACCTTCCGCGCGCTGCTGCTGGGCTCTCTCTTTGGGATTCTTTTTGGTGCGGTCACGGTCTACGTGGGGTTGCGCGCCGGCCTGACGGTCGCGGCATCGATTCCAATCTCCGTGCTCTCCATCAGCGTGTTGCGTGCGCTGGGCCGCGCGTCCATCCTGGAAAACAACATCGTCCAGACCACGGGCAACGCGGGCCAGTCCATCGCTTCCGGGGTTATCTTTACGCTTCCCGCGCTGGTCTTTCTCGGCTTCGATCTCGAATACTCGCGCATCTTCTTTCTCGCGCTGATCGGCGGCTGGCTGGGCGTGCTCTTCATGATCCCGCTGCGGCGCCAGCTCATCGTAGAGGAGCACGGCACGCTCACCTATCCGGAGGGCACGGCGTGCGCCGATGTGCTGCTCGCCGGTGAGCGCGGCGGCTCCTTTGCCAGCCGTGTCTTTTTCGGGTTAGGGCTTGGCGGAATCTACACCCTCTTCCAGAACGACAATCTCTTTGGTGCCTGGCCGGGCACGCCGGACTATCAGCCGAATTGGCTCAAGGGCGCGGCCATCCGTGCCGATGTCACGCCGGAGTATCTCGGTGTGGGTTACATCATCGGCCCACGCGTCGCGGGCGTGATCTTTGCCGGCGGCGTCTTTTCGTGGCTGGTGGTCATGCCGCTCATTCACTTCTTCGGTTCGCATATGCCGGATGCGATCTATCCCGGCACCAAGCCGATCGCCCAGATGTCGCCTTCCGATCTGTGGGCGAGCTACATCCGGCCGATGGGCGCAGGCGCGGTTGCTGCATCCGGTTTGATCACGCTGCTCAAGACGATGCCGACCATCGTAGGAGCGCTGCGCTCCGGCGCGAAGGAGTTTGGCAAGGGCGCGGGGCAGACCGCGGCGCTGCGTACAGACCGCGACCTTCCCATGAGCGTCGTGATCTTTGGCTCCGCCGCGCTCGTGCTCCTGATGTTCTTCTTTCTCACCTTCCGTCCTGTCCCGGGCGCGCAGACAACGTTGTTGTCCAATCTTGCCGCCTCTGTCCTCGTGGTCGTCTTCGGTTTCCTCTTTGTAACGGTTGCGTCGCGCATCGTGGGCCTGATCGGCAGTTCGGCAAGTCCCGTCTCCGGCATGACCATAGCGACGCTGATGGCCACGACCGCGATCTTTCTGGTGAAGGGCTGGACGGCGCCCGCCTTCGGCGCGCTGGCCATCACCATTGGCGGCGTCGTCTGCGTCGCCGCATCGAACGCCGGCGATACCTCACAAGATCTGAAGACCGGCTTCCTGATCGGCGCAACGCCGTGGAA
>DASQRJ010000593.1:0-3805 GCA_035642955.1 Acidobacteriaceae bacterium | reverse complement strand
AGGCGGTGCTGGACTTCGCCGCCATCGCCCGCGAGGTGATCTGCGACATCGGCTACGACACCGGCGATTTCGGCTTCGACGGCAACGCGGTCGGCGTGATCACCGCGCTGGACCGGCAGTCGCCCGATATCGCCCGCGGGGTGGACGAGTCCCACGACACGCGCAACCTGGGCAGCACCGACCCGTTCGACTCCGCGGGAGCGGGCGACCAGGGCATGATGTTCGGCTACGCCACCAACGAGACGGAAGAGCTGATGCCGACACCGATCTCGCTGGCGCACAAGCTGACGCACCGGCTGACCGAAGTCCGCAAGAACGGCCTGATGTCCTATCTGCGGCCCGATGGCAAGAGCCAGGTGACGGTGGAATACGACGCGAACGGCAAGCCGGTGCGCGTGGATGCGGTGGTGATTTCGACGCAGCATGCCGAGCACATCGGCAATGACGAACTGCGGCGCGACATCCTGAAGAACGTGATTCAGTTTGTCATCCCGGCGAAGCTGTTGGACCAGGACACGAAGTACCACATCAATCCGACGGGACGTTTCGTGATCGGCGGCCCGATGGGCGACACCGGACTGACCGGACGCAAGATCATCGTGGACACCTACGGCGGCATGGGGCGGCACGGCGGCGGCGCCTTCAGCGGCAAGGATCCGACAAAGGTGGACCGCTCCGCTGCGTACATGGCGCGCTACATCGCGAAGAACATCGTGGCCGCAGGATTGGCGGAGCGCTGCGAAGTGCAACTGGCTTACGCGATCGGCGTGGCGGAGCCGGTGAGCGTGCTGGTGGATACCTTCGGCACCGGCCAGATCAGTGAAGTTCAGTTGCAGAAGCTCATCCGCGAGAACTTCTCGCTGACGCCCAAGGGCATCATCGAGTCGCTGGATCTGCGGCGCCCCATCTACAAGAAGACCGCTGCTTACGGTCATTTCGGCCGCAAGGAAAAGGACTTCCACTGGGAGGCCACGGATAAGGCAGACGCCCTGCGCGCAGCGGCGAAGGGTGCCGTGGCGGCGAATGCATAGACGTGCAACGGCACAACGCAAGCCCGCTCGCACCCGAGCGGGCTTCGCCGTTGCCGGGCGGTTCCGCATCCGGACTCATATGTCCGTGGAACATCGAAGATAGGAGCCCGGTATGCGTCTATCGCTGTTCCTGATTGGCCCGCTTGCGATTTGCGTGGCTGGCTGCGGCGGCAGCGGTACTCCACCAAAAACGACACCTGCTGCGCCGGCCGATTTTTCGCTTTCCGTCACGCCGTCATCCCAGACACTGGTTCGAGGCACGACGGGGACGGCGCTCTCCCTGCAGGCGACGGCAGCGAATGGCTTCGCTTCTCCGGTGACGGTGGATATCAGCGGGCTGCCGGCCAGCGTGACCGCCAGCCCGGCATCGTTGACGCTGACTCCGGGAAGCGCGCAGAACGTGACGCTGACCGCGGGCACAAGCGCTGCGACGGGCGCATCTACCGTGACCTTTGGAGGGACCGCGGGCGGGCTGTCGCACACCGCGACATTGGCGGTGACGGTGCAGACTCCGGCCATTCCGGACGTGACAACCTATCACTTCGACAACTCGCGCGATGGGCTGAACGCGCAGGAGACGATGCTGACACCGGCGAACGTGACCAGCGCGACCTTCGGCAAGATCGGGTTCTTCAACAGCGACGGCCTGGTAGACGCGCAGCCGCTCTACCTGGCCGGCTTAAACGTAAACGGCACTGCGACGAATGTGCTTTACATGGCCACGGAACATGACAGCTTGTACGCATTCAACGCGGATACGGGCGCACAGTTGTGGAAGATATCGCTGCTGGGAAGCGGAGAGGCAACGAGCGACGATCGCGGCTGCAGTCAGATCTCGCCGGAGATCGGCATTACGTCGACGCCGGTGATCGACCGCGCGAAGGGCGCGATCTATGCCGTTGCGATGAGCAAGGATGCCTCCGGCAACTACCACCAGCGGCTGTACGCGTTGAGCCTGACGACGGGGGCGGAGCTGGCCGGCAGCCCGGTCGAGGTCACGGGAAGTTATCCGGGAACGGGTGCGGGCTCGAGTGGCGGAATGGTTCGCTTTACTCCCGGACAATATGCGGAGCGGGCCGGGCTATTGCTGCTGAACGGGACGATCTACCTGGCGTGGACTTCACATTGCGACATTGGCCTCTACACCGGATGGGTGATGGCCTACAGCGAGAGCACTCTGCAGCAGACAGCGATTCTGAACCTGACGCCGAATGGCAGCGATGGCGCGATCTGGATGGCGGGCAATGGACTGGCGACGGATGCGAGCGGCAACATTTATTTTCTCGATGCGAACGGCACCTTCGATACAAGCTTCGACAGCAATGGCTTCCCTGCGAATCAGGATTACGGGAACGCGATTCTAAAGCTGAGCACGACCGGTGGAAGATTGGCGGTAGCGGATTACTTTGAGGCTTCCAACACCGCGTCCGAATCGGACACAGATACCGATCTGGGTTCTGGCGGTGCGCTGCTGCTGCCGGATGTGACCGACGCGACGGGTACGGTGCGGCACCTGCTGGTAGGGGCGGGGAAGGACAAGAATATTTATGTGGCGGATCGCGACAACCTAGGAAAGTTCAACCCGACGAACAACAGCAACCTGTACCAGGAGCTGCCGAGCGCACTGGAGGCTGGCGCCTGGTCGTCGCCGGCATACTTTAATGGCACGGTATATTATGCGGGCCAGATTGACACGTTGAAGGCCTTTCCGATCACACAGGCAAAGCTGGCGACAAAGCCGTCGAGCCAGTCGGCAGCGGTGTTTCCCTACCCGGGAAGTACGCCCAGCATCTCCGCTAACGGCTCACAAAATGCGATTGTATGGGCAGTGGAAAGCCCTCCCGGCGGCGCCGGCGTATTGCACGCCTACGATGCGACGAGCCTGAGCAACGAACTCTACAACAGCAACCAGGCGGCAAGTGAACGCGATGCGTTCACGGGAAACAAGTTCATCACACCGGTGATCGTGAACGGGAAGGTGTTTGTGGGCACGCCGACGGGCGTGGCGGAGTTTGGGCTGCTGCCCTGAGGAGTGGCTTGACAGCGTGTTTATTCTGACTTGAAGCTGCCGCTTTCGCCATTGCAGGAGAACGTCCTTGTCGCCTCGCCCCGCTGCTCGTCTTATCCGCATGCTATTCGCCATTGCCCTGCTGCTGGTGTCGACGAGCGCGTTGTTCGCCCAGGGCGCGCCGGCGCCACGGGTGATCGGTTTCATGACCGATTTCGATGTGAAGGACGACGCGGTTGGGATCTGCAAGGCGGTGATGTTCGGCATTGCGCCGCATGCGAGGATCATCGACATCACCCACCAGGTGACGCCATTCGACATTGCCGAGGCGGGGCGTTTTCTGGCAGGCTCCGCGCCGTACTTTCCGCATGATGCGGTGTTCGTTGCGGTGATCGATCCGACCGTGGGCAGCAGGCGCAAGGCAATCATTGCGAGATCGAAGGTGGGGCAGTATTTCGTGCTGCCGGACAACGGACTGATCACGCAACTGGCCGACCGCGACGGGCTGGCGGGTGCAAGAGAGATCACGAACCCGGCGTGGATGATCGGCGCGAAGCTGTCCTCGACCTTCCATGGCCGCGATATTTTTTCGCCCGCGGGAGCGCACCTGGCACGCGGCGACGACTGGACCGACGCAGGGCCCGCGCTCGATCTGGCCAAGCTGGTGCGGTTGAAGAACACGACTGCCACGATCGATGCGAACGGCCTGCACGGACAGGTGATCGGAACCGACGGACCCTTCGGCAACCTGGTGCTGAATGTGCCG
>DASQRJ010000592.1:0-7074 GCA_035642955.1 Acidobacteriaceae bacterium | reverse complement strand
GAAGGTTTCCCGCGCGTGCCCCAGATTGCGGGCATCGTGCTGGCGGCGGTGGCGATCTGGATGATTGCGCGCGCACCGGGTTCGCCATCGTCGAAGCAGGCGATTTTGCTGGGCGCGGCAGCCGGCGGCAGCTTTGGCTGCCTGTTCATCCTGCTGAAGCTGGCGGGCCGCGGCGGCGTGTTGTGGCCACTGGCATGGTCGCGCCTGGCCAGCGCGACGCTGGCCGTGATCGTCACCTGGATCGCTACCCGCCGTGCCGGCGGCGTGAAACGCGATGCGGCGCCCATGCTTTCGTGGCCGGGATGGCCGGTGCTGGGGTTGATCGCGATCGCGGGCATCTTCGATGCGAGCGGCAATACCTTTTACACCATCGCGACGCGGCTGGGCAGGCTGGACATTGCCGCCGTGCTGAGCTCGCTCTATCCGGCTTCGACGATTTTGCTGGCGGCAGCGTTCTTGAAGGAGCGGACGACGCGGAGCCAGACCGCAGGCATGGCGCTCGCGCTGCTGGCCGTGGTGCTGATTTCCATATAACGACAGCAATTGCAGCGTGAAGCAGCGCAGTACACTTTTCTTCTTCCGCTTTCCTGGTGGACCTCAGCGAGGATCGTGCGCGAGCTCGCCGCGCAGCGTGGTGACCGCCTGACCGCGGAGCTTGACGCGATCTCCGGCGAGACGCAGACGCAGCCATCCGCCGCGTGCGGAGGCTTGATAGGCGACGATCTCCGATTTCCCAAGACGTTCGATCCAATACGGCGCGAGCGCGCAGTGGGCGGAGCCGGTGACGGGATCCTCATCGATGTGGAAGCGGGGAAAGAAGCAGCGCGAAACGATCTCGGCTTCGCCGCTACCGGTTGCGGTGACAATGATGCCGCGCAGACTGGCTTCGCTGGAAAGGGCCTCGATCCGCTTGAAGTCCGGCCGCAGATTGCGAACGGTGGATTCGTCCTTCAGGTCCACCAGGAAGTCCATGCGGTTGCGCCCGACAAAGATTGGCTCTGCGCCCAGCATGGCGGCGAGGCCTTCGGGCGCGGCGGTTGCAACGACGGGCTCGGAAGGAAAGTCGAGCTCGATCCACGCCGTGCCATGGAGGAGAATGCGATCCGCCGTCAGCAAACCGCTGCGAGTGTGGAAGCGCGCCTGTTCCTCGGCGGCCAACGCATTCGTCTCCCACAAATAATGGGCGCTGGCGAGCGTGGCGTGACCGCAGAGGTCGACTTCACCGCCGGGTGTGAACCAGCGGAGATGGTAACCGTCATGATTGCTTGCTCCACGCCGGACCAAGAACGCCGTCTCGGCGTGGTTCATCTCGATGGCGACGGATTGCATCCACGCATCGGAGGCAGCAGCAGGCAGCACGCAGATACCAGCGGGGTTGCCGCGATAGGGTTCGGAGGTGAAGGCGTCGACGACAGCGATGGGCTGGGCCATGGCTTCAGACTACCGCAGGCAACTGCAGACGAAAGCAGACAACGGCAGACGATTGCTCGGCGACCGTTCTGTAGTTGTCTGCCTTTGTCTGAAGTTATCTGCAGTTGTCTCTAAATAGCGCTGCTGAGAATTGCCGGCCGCGTCTGGGCCAGATGCAGGATGAGTTCGCCGAAGAGGGTGTTGGCCCAGGCGAACCAGGCGCGGGTGAAGTCCCTGGCGTTGTCCTTCTGAAAGGATTCGTGCAGGAAGTGGGTGCCCGCGGTTGTGTCACGCAGGGTGCGAAGACAGGTGCGGATCTCGCGATCGTTGGTGCTGGTGAAGGCGCGGAAGAGGATGGACATGGGCCAGATGAAGTTGAGCCCCTGATGCGGGCCGCCGATTCCCTCGCCTGCCGTTCCTTTGAAGAAGTATGGATTGTCCAGGCTGAGCACCCAGGCGCGGGTGCGTTGATAGACCGGATCGTCGATCGCACAGCAGCCGAGATATGGCAGCGAGAGCAGTCCCGGGGCGTTGGCGTCGTCCATCAGAAGCGTGTTGCCATAGCCATCGACTTCGTAGGCCCACAATACGTCGCCGTGGCTGTTTCGTGCGTGGCCATACTGCGCGAGCGCCGTGTCCACTTCGTGTGCGAGCGCCGCAGCTTCGTTCGCCAGGCCTGCATCGTGCAGCACCGTATTCGCAATCTCCGCCAGCTGGCGCAGGCTCACGACGGCGAAGTGGTTCGCGGGGATGAAGAGCGGGTAGATGCAGGAGTCGTCGGACGGGCGAAACATGGAGAAGATAAGGCCGACGGCGCGCGCAGGATTGCCAAAGCCCGAGAGTGGCACGGTATCGGTGGGCACAGGCGAGCTGCGTTGGAAATGGTATGGCCCGCGGTCGTGTTTGCGCTGCTGCTGGCGCAAGGTGTTGACGATGCGATGGGCGGACGCACTCCATTGGTAGTCGAACGGAGCGGTGCTGCCGGTGGCCTTCCAGTAGCCATAGGCGAGCCGGATGGTGTAGCAGAGCGAGTCGATCTCCCACTTGCGCTCGCCGACACCGGGGAACATATCGGTTTCGTCGTGTGCAGCCCAGGAGAGCGGCTTGTCCGCAGTGCTGCGCATAAAGGCGTTGGCGTAAGGGTCGAGGAGGATGCACCGGCTTTGGCGGCGGATGACGCCTTCCATGAGCGAGGCAAGCTGCTTGTCTTCGCGCGCGAAGGGCAGATAGGGCCACACCTGCGCGGAGGAATCGCGGAGCCACATGGCGTCGATGTCGCCGGTGATGACGAAGGTGTCGGGGTGCCCTTCGAAGGTGCCGGGAAAGACGGTGGTATCGAGGGTGTTGGGGAGACAGTTGCCGAAGATCAGCCGCAGCTCGGGATCGGCGATGCGCGCGCCGACGCTGGCGATGGCGGCTTCAACCGCGGGGCTCGTGAAGCGGCGATCGGCCGGCGCGGGACGCTGATGCAAGTCGGTTGGATTGATCTGTGCCAGAAGCGTACGCGGACGAACCGCTGCTGTTGCCGTGACAGCAGCAGCACCGCCAAGAAAGGCACGCCGCGTTGTCATGCGGTCAACGACGGCGGAGCGGTCTTCGGGTCTACGCCGAGCTGCTGATTGGGCTGGTCGCCCATGGTGAAGGTGAGGGTGGCGCCCCCAGCTAGATCATTCTTGACGAGCTCCGCATGGTGCACCCAGAGGCGATCGAGCGTTTTGCCGTTGAGCGCGACCGACTGCACGTACTTCTGCGAGGGGCTGGTCCGCCTGGCTTCGATGGTGAGTGTCTTGCCGCCGGCGACGTTGAGCGTTACACGTTCAAAGAGCGGCGTGCCGAGCACATAGGTGCCGCTGGCGGGATCGACCGCGTAGAGACCCATCGCGCTCATCACGTACCAGGCAGACATCTGACCGCAGTCTTCATTGCCGGCGAGGCCGTCAGGGGCGTTGTGATAAAGCGTATCGAGGATCTGGCGGATGCGCTCCTGCGTCTTCCACGGCTGGCCCGCATAGACATAGAGATACGCGATGTGATGCGAGGGCTCATTGCCGTGCGCATACTGGCCGATCAGGCCGGCGATGTCCGGCGGCGCATCGGCGGGCTGCTCGGAGCTTTGGTTGAAGAGCTCATCGAGCTTCTTGAGGAACGGCTCGCGGCCGCCGAACTGATCGATGAGGCCCTTCACATCGTGTTGGATTCCGAAGGTGGTCTGCCAGGCGTTCGACTCGGTGTAGTCGCGGTATTTTGCGATGTGGCCCACTTCCTTGGGATCGAATGGCGTGGTCCAATCACCATTCGTCAGCTTGGCGCGGATGAAGAGCGTCTCTTTGTCGAAGAGGTGCTGGTAGTTCTGCGATCGCTTCAACTGGATAGAGACATCGTCGGTGCGGCCCAGCTTCTTTGCCACGTGCGAGCATGCCCAATCGCCGTAATCGTACTCGAGCGTCTTGGAAACCGACTCATCTTCCTTGTCGGCGGGTATGTAACCGTCCGCGCGGTAATAGCCGAGGCCGCGATAGTCGTCATCCATGTTGCGCTTGCGCATCACCTTGTAAGCGCGCTCCCAGTCGATGCCCGGGAAGTCTTTCACGCATGCCTCTGCCATCACGCTGGCGGAGTGATAGCCGGTCATGGTGCCGGTTTCTTCGCCCTGCAGCGGCCACACGGGCATGCCCGCGGGGCTCTGTTCCGCCATGGCGATGAGGCAGTTCACCAGCGAAGGCACGCGGTCCGGCTGGAAGAGCGTGTAGGCGGGATGGCAGGCGCGGTAGGTATCCCACAGCGAGTAGCTGGAGTAGTTGTGCTGGCCCGGGTCGAGGGTGTGGATCTGGTTGTCCATGCCGCGGTATTCGCCGCTGACGTCATCCATCAGGCTGGGCGCGCACATCATGTGGTAGAGCGAGGTGTAGAAGATCGCCTGCTGATCGGGCGTCGCGCCCTCGATGTGGATGCGGCTGAGCTCGCGCCGCCATGCCGCCTTGGCCTTGGCGCGGGTGGCAGCAAAGTCCCAATCGGCCTGCTCGGCGCGAAGGTTTTTGAGCGCATTTTCCACGCTGACCGCGGAGATGCCGCAGCGCACGTGGACGGGTTTCCCGGCGGGGACGTCGAAGTGGATCGCGGCTTGCAGGACCTTGCCCTTGGTCGTGCTGCCATCGACGGGCTGGCGATCGGAGTAGAGCTGCGCCTTGGTAAAGGGGACGGAGAACTCCATGGCGAAGTAGATCTGGCGGCCGGGCGCCCAGGAGTCGACGGTGCGTCCCCCGGTGACGAGGCGGTTCTCCGGATCGATGGTGAGCTCGGCGAGCTTCACCGGATCCTTCGGGCTCTGGTAGGAGTGGAAGAGATCGACGATGCAGTGCGCATTCTGCGCCTGCGCGGGAAAGGTGTACTGGTGCAGTCCGGTACGTTCGGTGGCGGTGAGCTCGGCGTGGATGCCGGTGTCCTTGAGCAGAACGGAGTAGTAGCCAGGCTCGGCGGTTTCATCGTCGTGCGAGAAGGGTGAGCGATAGCCAGTTTCCGGATGCTCGCGGCTGCCGGGCTCAAGTTTGACCTCGCCGGTACGCGGCATGACGAGGATGTCCAACAGATCGCCGCAACCGGTGCCGCTCAGGTGGGTATGGGTGAAGCCCATGATGGAGCCGTCGCTGCGATGGTAGCCGGCACACCAGTCCCAGCCGTCATCGTAGGTGTCCGGGCTGAGCTGCACGGCGCCGAAGGGGACGGTGGCCCCGGGAAAGCAATGGCCATGGCCGCCGGTACCGATGATGATGTTCACGTGCCTGGTCACATCGTCGCTGTCCGGGGTTCCGGCGGCGTGCAGTATCCGCTGCACGATGCCGCGCTGCAGCGCGAGGCAGGCGCAGGCGGCGAGTGAGAGCGTTCCCAGAAATGTACGGCGTGTGACCATCGGGCAGACCTCGTTTCAGGATGCTTGCGTGGATTGGACGAACGAGCGGCCGAGCGTTTCCTCGTCATGGGCGAAGGGCAGCAGACAAGCTCCGAGAATACCCGCGTCCGAGCCCAGCTCGGCGCGGCGGACAAAACTTTTGCCCGGAGTGTCCAGCGGATCTCCCGGCGCCGCCGCGGTGGGCCGGTAGACGTAGCTGCGCAGGCGCATCTCCGCAAACATGGCGGACGCGAAGAGATCCCACGCGTTCGAGACGCCTCCGGCCACAACATACAGCGGCAGGTTGAGCAGGTTGGCCACTCCGGCAAAGGCGATGCCCACAGCGCGGCCGACGCGTTCAAATATGGCAATGGCGGTGGCGTTTCCAGCGATCGCGGCATCGGCGACGGCATGGGATGTCCACTGGGCAGGATCTTTGGGCAGCGCGGCGGTCAATATGGGATCGTTCGCTTCCCGAGCCATGCGAACGACGCCGGTGGCCGAGGCATACAACTCCACACAGCCACGCCCACCGCAGGGGCAGGCCATGCCGTCGGGTTCGACCATCAGGTGACCGGCCTCCCCAGCCATGCCATTGTTGCCATGCCATATCCGGTCGTCGAGGATGATGCCGTTGCCGACGCCGGTGCCGAGCGTGAGCATGCAGAGGGAATGGATTCCGGCGGCGTGGGCGGAGCCGAGCTCAAACTCGGCCAGGGCTGCGGCATTGGCGTCACTATCAAGATAGATGGGCTCGCCAATGGCCTCCTCGATAGCCGTGCGGAGCTGGAAGCCATCCCAGCCGGGGAGGTTGGGAGGGTTGCGTATGACGCCCGCCGGCAACTCCAGCGGGCCGGGGCTGCCGACGCCGATGCCGGCCGACTCGCCCAGCGGCTGGAATTTGGCGCGCAGGGCGACCACCGCGTCCTTCAGGTCGCGAATGACGCGCTCCCGGCCCTGGGAGAGACGGGTAGGCAGCGAAATAAGCTCAGCGACCTGTTTGCCGGAACGATACGCCGCAACGCGGAGGTTCGTACCGCCGAGATCGACCCCTAGGGAAAATTGACCTTCAACCGATTTGCTGGACACTTCTCTGATCATTTTGCCTCAAATCAGCGAAAAACTGCCCCGCATGTGCGGTCTCGTGTTGTAGGCTTGGCCCATCGCTTCTGACACTATGCTCCACATCCTTCCTCATTCTGGCAAACATGACGGTGGAGCGGAAGCCAGAAACCTCCACTTTACACCGGACGTGCCATGCAAATTTTTCTCGCCAACTGGATTGTGATCCTCCCAGACACCGCGTTCCGTCTGGGAATCGATTTCTATTATGACCGGCGAGCAAGTGAGGGTACTGCCAGATGCTGCATTCCTGGCCACAGCGTGCCCTGGCGGTCGGCCGGTAGATCCCCTGGACGATATTCCGCTACGATCGGGCGCCCGAAGCAAACGCAATCGCACATTTCTGGTGGGAACGGCAGCTTGGTATGTCAGTAAAGACGGACGATCGCGAAGAGAAGATCATGCGGCTCCTCTTGCAGAGAGGCTCCGCCACCATTGAAGAGTTGCTGGCGACGGCGGAGACATCGGCGCCCAGCATCCGGCGCGACCTGAACCGGCTGGAGCGACGCGGGCTGGTGCGACGCACACACGGAGGCGCCACGCTGGTGGAGCCGCTGCTCTATGAGCCCTTCCGCTACGACACCTCCTTCCAGGCGCGCGAGCAGCGCGCGGCCGAGGAGAAGCGACGCATTGCGCTCGCGGCAGCGGACCTGATC
>DASQRJ010000591.1:0-3657 GCA_035642955.1 Acidobacteriaceae bacterium | reverse complement strand
GGACGCTGACGCCGCCATGATGTTGGCCGGAGTGCCTTCGGCCACGACGTGACCGCCCAGCTTGCCCGCCCCGGGGCCAAGGTCCAGCACATAGTCCGCGCTCCGGATCGTGTCCTCGTCATGCTCCACGACGAGGACGGTGTTGCCGAGATCGCGCAGTGACTCCAGCGCTGCGATCAAGCGCTGGTTGTCGCGCTGGTGCAGTCCGATCGAGGGCTCATCAAGCACATAGAGCACGCCGCGCAGGCGTGAGCCGATCTGCGTTGCCAGGCGGATGCGCTGGCCTTCGCCGCCGGAGAGCGAGGCTGCGTTGCGGTCCAGCGAGAGATAGGAGAGCCCTACGGCATTCAGGAACTCCAGACGCTCAATGATCTCGCGGCGCAGGCGGTCGGCGATGAGCGCCTCGCGCTGCGAAAAGCTGAGAGACCGTGCTGCGTTGAGCGCGCGGCCCAGCGGCAGGCCGGTGAAATCGGCGATCGAGAGATCGTTCACCTTCACGGCGAGCGAGGCCGGACGCAGCCGCTTACCGTGGCAGACGGGGCAGGTGGTGGCGGACATGTAGCCCAGCAGCCATTCGCGGTAGCTATCGGACTTCGATTCTTCAAGCGAGTCGCGCAGCCAAGAGAAGACGCCATGAAAGCCGGTGCGCGGCGCCTCGGCGCCGGGGCCGTAGAGTAACAGCTCCTGTTGCTTCTCTGTTAACTCCTCGAAAGGCTTCTGGATGGGGATCTTGTACTTCTGCGCGGCCAGCTTCACCAGGCGCGCCAGGTACTGCGAGCCGGAGCCCGGCCCGAGCGCGCCCTCCAGCAAAGGCTTCGACCAGTCGGTGACTACCTTGGCGGCGTCGAAGTCGTAAATGCTGCCAAGACCATGACATTCCGGACATGCTCCGTAGGTGCTATTGAAGGAAAAACTGCGAGGCTCCAACTTAGGGACATCGAGTCCGCAGTCGGGACATGCCATCGACGAGGAGTAAAGCGTCTCTCCTGCGGCATTTCCGATGAGGACCAGACCATTTGCCATCTGGAGCGCCTTGGCAACCGCCGCCTCCAGACGCTTTTCGACGCCCGGCTTGAGCACGACGCGATCGACGATGGCCTCAATGGTGTGGTTCTTGCGCTTCTCGAGCGAGATGGGATCGGCAAGGTCGCGCACCTCGCCATCCACGCGGGCCTTAAATCCTTGCTGATCAAGGGAGTCGAGTAGATCTTTAAACTCGCCCTTGCGACCGCGGACGATAGGCGCATAGATGATAAGGCGTTCCCCGGCAGGCTGGGCGAGGACACGCTCGACGATCTGCTCGGCGGACTGGCGGGAGATAGGGCGGCCGCAGTTGGGGCAGTGGGGCGTGCCGACCGAGGCGTAGAGCAGCCGGAGATAGTCATAGATCTCCGTGATGGTGCCGACGGTGGAGCGCGGGCTGCGGCTGGTGGTCTTCTGCTCGATGGAGATGGCGGGGCTGAGGCCTTCGATGGAATCCACGTCCGGGCGCTCGATCTGGTCGAGGAACTGGCGGGCGTAGGCGGAGAGGGTTTCGACGTAGCGGCGCTGCCCTTCGGCGTAGATGGTGTCGAAGGCCAGCGAAGATTTACCCGAGCCGGAGAGACCAGTGATCACGGTGAGGGTGTTGCGCGGGATCTGGACGTTGATGTCCTGCAGATTGTGCTGGCGCGCGCCGCGAACCGTGATGTTGGTGATGGGCATTTTAGGAATTTTCAAAGCTGGGCCAGGCTTGTTTTAAGGGTTGCCTGGGAGGAATGACGCGAAAGTAATGAGAGACAGCAGAAAAGACCACGACAGTTGAATGGCCCTCTCGGTATCTTAAGTGGCAATAGAAATGAGGGTCAACGCTCACATCCCTCTGCGAGAATGGCAGCGTCGGACGTGAGCAGAGGTAAAGGATGTCCGCGATAAGCGGGCGTCGATCGGCAGCACGGCAGTTCGATTTGCAAAAGAGGAAGACAGAGATATCCCCCATGGACGCGATGAACCTTTTAGGCCTTACCTGTGCTGTACTTGCCGCCCTTGCCTTTGGTGTTCTTATGGCCTACACCTGCTGCCAGGTATTGTTCGCAATGCTGCGCATGCACTCCCGTTCCCTGCATTCCGGATCGCAGACCAAGGGAGTTGAGGCGCAAGTTCAGGCCTCCTGAGATTCCATCCCGCTGCTTGCGATTTGAGCGCAGCCCTCCTGCGCTTGTACGCGCATTCCAAACCTGAAACGGCTATTGCGGCGCGTTCTGATTCCGCAACTGCGGAAAACGCTGCGGCGCCTGAGGCGTTGAAGGGGTCGCAGGCGCGATGGAGGGCGGCGTGTACTGCGGCGGCGGGGTGTCATCGGAGTCGTCGCTGTTCCCGCTATCGTCGGGGCTATCCTCGTTTCCGTTTTGGTTTCCGTTTTGCGCCGGATTCGGATTCGCATTCGCTGCCGGTTGCTGTGATGCTTCGCCAGCGGCCCTGCTGCTCAGAACCAGTTCTCGTGGTGCGCCATTTGGCAGGTCTCCCACCATCACAACGTTGTAGGACGTGCCGTTCAGCAGCGTTGTCAGCACATCGCGCGGGGCTCCGGGCCCAAAGCTGCCAAAGACGCGCTCATCGCCGCCCAGCCCGTCCAGACGCATGCCCGTGGCGGAGGAGACCTGATGCAAAATTTGCGTCAGGCTTGAGTTGTCGGCCTTCACCGTCAGTTGATTCTTCGCCGCCGTCACGGTGGCAGGCGCCGGCGGCTGCTCGAATAGGCTCGGCGCGACGGTGGGTTGCGGCGGCGGTGCGGGCACCGGAGCGGCAACGGCCACAGGCTTCTTATGGAGTCTGTGATGAACCGGGGGCGGCGCGGTCTGCGCTGGAGTTGCCGGAGACTGTGCAGCCAGGGGCAGCGCAAATATGCTTCCCAGAGCGATCATTCCGCAAAAAAGCAGACGTAACGGTGGAATGCACCCCAGGCGGTGGAACCGCCCAGGCACGGCGCGATTTCGTAGAAATCTGCTCTCGAGCATACCTCTCCTTCTACTTCTCCACTCCATAGACTACGCCAGCAGCCGCTTCGCTCATATGGGGCGCATTTCGTCGAAATCTGTTTACGCACCGTGACTATGTACCGTGGTATATATGTACCATATGACCAACAGAGATGCGTCCAATTCCCCTTCCAACGAGGTGGAGCGGGTGCAGACCGGAGTCCGGATCGAAAAGCGAATGCTGAAGGTGCTGAAGGCGATTGCCGAGCAGAAGGACCTGAGCCTGGGTGATCTTCTGGAAGGCATCGTGCTGCACGCCTTTGAAGGAAAGGCGCCGTTTTCCCCGCAGACTCTCACGGACATCGAGCAGTTCCGCAGCCTTTACGGATTCACCCTGCGGGCCCAGGACAGCCACCAACTGCGGGAGCGCCGGTGAAGCGGACTATGCTTCTCGTCCTGATCATGTGCGCCATTCGGGCTGGCATCATCATCGAAGACCACCGTGACACACCCACCCGATGGACGAAGCTGCTTTTGCGCGAGATGCGGCTGTTGTGTTGAAGTAAGGGCGTGCCACGAGGGGTGATAGTGCGATGAACTTCCCAGCAGCCGTGCGTGGGTTGGGTACAGCCTGCCTGCTGGCGATGGCGCTTCCAGCATTCGGCGTCTCCTGCAAGACGCAGGGTGCCATGACGGAGGC
>DASQRJ010000590.1:0-8513 GCA_035642955.1 Acidobacteriaceae bacterium | reverse complement strand
TCGTACGTGCCCGTTGGAGCCGAACCGCGCCTCGTGCCCATTCGCCATCCGCACGTTGGTCACGTGTCCCCGCGGACCTCTCGTGACCTCCCTGCCTGATGCCGTGTGCGTCGTCGTTGACCCATTCGCGTTGTGCGTCGTGCTGACATTATGGCCTTCAGCTCCATGGCCTCCGGCTGCGCCCGGCCGATTGGCCGTTCCCCCTCGATTGGCTGCGCTCGCCCCACCGGCATGTCCCGCGCCTGCCGGCGTCGAAGTATGCCCCGCGCCTGCCGGCGTCGAAGAATGCCCCGCACTGGCCGGCGTCGAAGAATGCCCCGCACTGGCCGCAGGCTTAGCGGCTGGTTTGGGTGGGGCCGAATGCTTGGCCTGCCCGCTGGCCGGTACGATCAGGATTGCGCCCGCCAACACGGCGGCGGCAGCAGTTTGCGCGAGGAATGTCAGAGTCTTACCTGCTCCATAGCACCGCATTTTGCTCTCCTTTGTTAGGACCACAACTTCACCTGAAATCTCTCCCGGACTACTGCACATCGCTGACCTTGTCGTCCACAAAAATGACCTTCATGTTCTTGTAGACGAAGGTCTTTTTCTTCCCCAGATCGATCATCTGCAATGGCATCCCCATCGCTTGCAGCACTTCGGTGGAAGACTCTCCGATCGTGATCGTAGGCGCAGGTCCCGCCGGTGCAGCGGGCGGTGCGGGAGGCGGTGCAGGCGCAGCCACTCGTTGCACCGGTGCTGGCCGCGGCGGTGCCTGTTGCTGAGGCTGCTGCTGTTGCTGCGCGGTGTCATTATTGCCTCCGCCGCCCTGATCGCCGCCCTCATCCGGCGCCAGCACCGACTCGATCGTCTGCTCCACCTCTTCGGGAGGCGCTTCCCCCAGATAGCCCTTCTTGAAGTGGAAACTCACATTGGCGTCGTACTTCTTCTTCGCATCCTGTCCCTGCACGTCCAGCTCGTCCACCGTCATGATCGTGAATTGCAGAACGTCGCCCTTGCTGTCCAGCTTGGTGATGTACACCTTGTCGCCCGTCTGCAAGACGTGCGCTCCTACCTTGGTCAACGTCACACGCAGGAACATGTTCGGCGCTTGCACCTTCCCGTCCACAACCTTGTTATCCGGCATTATCACCATGGTCGATATCGGCACGCTGTAGACCCCCGCTGTCTTCATCACCATCGTGGTGCCGTCTTTCGTAATCTGCGCATGGTCCGGCGTCATCTCTGTCACCAGATACTTCTTCTGCAGCACGCCAACCACCCCGTTGTCGGCTGGTGCCGCCCTCGCCACACTCGCCGCGAAACACAAAACTCCGAAACTCCCTACCGTCCACAACCGGACCGACTTGCACATAACAGCACCTCCTCCGGCATGCACGCGCCGGAAGCACTCAGTACATGGATATGGATACGAATGAACCCGAAGCCCACCCGATACGGGGGCCCGATTGCAACCTGACCGAGACAGTGCCCGAGTCGCTACCCGGGCCGATGCGGGCCCTAAGCGATGCAACAACGGAGGAGTTGTGAGGGAAAATCAGCGCCGGGAGAAGACACCGACAATCCGCATGGAGTGTAAGACATCCCTATGCGAATAGTCTTCAAAAATTCGCTTTTACTTACCTATATTTATCTGCCTGTGGGAAGGTTCATTTTCCGCTGCCGGGTGATTTGCCGGAATGGAGCGGAAATCGTGCTTTCAGGTGACGCGGTCAGGGCAGGAGGCCCAGTTCTTTGCCGCGCTGGACGGCCTGGGTGCGGCGGGCGGCTCCGAGCTTGTCGAAGGTGCGGGCGCAGTGCGTCTTGACGGTATTTTCGGAAACGAAAAGCTGTGTGGCGATCTCGCGATTGCTGAGGCCACTGGCGATCAGGGTGAGGATTTCGAGCTCGCGGGCGGTGATGCCGAGGCTCTGCTGGCGGGCCGTGTTGGGAGCGAATGGTTCGAGCGCGGGAGCTTGCGCGGGGACAAGCACCTCCCGCACCACGACCGTTTCGCGGATGGTTTCGCGACTGCGCGTGATGCGGAGGCCGAGCCAGATGCCGAAGGTCGCGAAGAGGATGGCGACCAGCGCGCTGTAGAGCTCGACCGAGTGCTCGATGACGACGAAGCGGTATTCGGTGTATTGGAGGGTGGCGATGAGCAGGCCGCCGGCGAGACCGAAGATGAGGACGTGGCGCCTCATGATGGGAGTGTGGAGAAGTATAACGGAGACGGCAGGGAAGTTATTTCAACCGCTAGAGCATCCACACACTAAGTGGAGATTCGCATGTACTTACATCCGCATCCGACGCGGGCCGAGCGCTAACCATACCTGACGGTGGTGCTCTGTCCGACCTCGATAAGATAACCGTCAGGATCGCGGATGTAGCAGCGCCACTCGCCGTACTTCTCCAGCGGCTCGGTGATGAACTCGGCTCCTCGACTTTTCCATAACTGATAGCACGCTTGAATATCCGCAACCCGCATATTCAGAAAGCTGTTGATGTGATTCGGGTCGGGGACGCTGAGCGTGACCGTCGGCTTGTCCGGCGTCGGGCCGCCCCCCACGTTCAAAATCATCCAGATATTCGCGAGCTGAAGGTACCCAGGCGCGTTGCCGTCGCCCAGGCTCAGAATGCGAGCGCCAAAAACCTTTTCGTAGTAGCGAGCCGATCGCTCGATATCCTTCACGGTGAGAAACTGCGCGATGCTGATCCCCTCCCGCGGGGGCATCTCATAGCTCTTCTGCTCGATTTGTACGCTGTCCATGGACGACTCCTTTTCCGACACAGAGCTCATCGGGGATTAAACACCCTGAATGTTTCATATCGACACCCTCGATTCCGCCGCCTCGCGACAATGTGAAGCCGCGGGCGTCCATTACGCCTCATCGTTAGCAGTCGTGCCGGACGCACTCTCGTTCGGATAGTTGAAGAAGAGCTGATTGCCGTCGGGATCGTCGACCACCAGAAGCCGGTAGCCCCACGAACCCTCCTTGACCGCAACCCCCTTGGCCTCGAATTCCGCGCGCAGCGCATCCAGCGCGGCCACCGCCGCCTGGTGCGTCGTCGGCTCGACGTTCAGAGAGATGAAGATCAGCCCCTTGCCAACCTTCTCCGGCCACCGGTTGGACAGGATGAGCGCGCAGCCCAGCCGGTCAACCTGTGCGACGCGCACTCTGCCGTCCTCGTCGTAACGCCAGGGGCTGGTGAAGCCGAGCCGGTCCATGTAAAAGCGAAGCGAGGCCTCAACGTCGGTCACATGGAGGACAGGGCGCGCGAACCAGTCCGTCATAGGCTGCGTATCCTTGAATGATCTCTCACAAGGTGCGTTCCCCCAGCACTCCCGGCCATGTCGCCACCGCGCTCATGGGACGAAATACGGGAAAAGTGAGGAAAGGTTCCCTGAAATCCGCACGCGCCAAGCATTCCTGGCGAACTGCTGAAGTCCGTTTAGCATCCACAGAAATTCTGTCCGTTCAGAGAATGTGCGTGATTTTACAAGCCGGCTATTAGCGTCTAAGGAAGACGAGAAGCGGCCTTGGCTTACGATCGGGGGCATCCTCCGAGGTCAGTGGCATGAAGGCAAGAACGGCTTTGCCGTCGTCACTCATCTGCAGTTCGGGTACCCGTTCATAGGAGGTACAGGACCCGATCGTGATCACCAGGAAACATGAGTGTTTTTCGACTTTGAGTCTAGGTGACTCGGCGATGATGCGTCCGGATGTGCGATCCCAAATGCGAAACCTCGCGTCGCTTACCTTGGTCTCTCCGCCGCCGCTGTTGCAGGACGTGCAATAACCTTCGCTGCCGGAATAGCTGAACGCCACGTGGCCGTCGGCCGAACCGGAGAAGTACTGATAGTTGTAAGCTCCCGGACTGCTGAGTTCCCGCGCCTCACGATCTGCGCTGAAGTTCCAGTCCCGGATCACACGCGGATGCGGACGGAAGTCACAAAAGCTGTCTCCGTCCTGGCACTTCCGCTCTCCGATCAAGACTGCGTTGTTCCCAGCGAATGCGAGCGAATCGTTGGGGGGCAAAGCACCACGCGGGCCGAGGGATAGCGTGCTGACGCGACTCACGCGGGATATATCGATCACTTCCACCTGGCCTCCATCGTTCGCATTGGACCAGGTCTCGACAGCCGCTCGCGAGCCATCCGGTGAGATCGCCACGCCGCCGCCCGCGTATCTTCCGGCATACGCCCGTGAAAGGTCAGCGACCTCAGTTCCTTTTTCCAGGTCGAATACCTTGACCGAGCTGGCCTGCATATCTCCCCACGTTGCCAGCACGACATACGGTGTATCCGTGGAGCAACGGACGGTGACATTACTGGAGAATGGAAGGAAGGTGAGCCAACGCACCGGTTGGTCCGGAGCCGGCAGCGGCGGGAGCGTGCCAAGCGTGATACCGAAGTGAATTGAGAGGCTGGCAGTGTCGACAGCCATGAGCGCGTCGGGACCGGCAAACGCGAGCAGATACTTTCCGTGGTCGCAATACTGAAGCGAGCGGTCTACGGAGCTCTGTTGGCCCAGGTTCCAGTTTCTGGGTGGGAGAGTGAACGAGGCAATCTCTTTATCGGAGCGGACGTCTTTGATCTCGATCGCTTCATGCACATCGGTCGATGAGCGCCCATATCGCTCTCGCCACGTCATTGCCACACGGCTTCCATCGGGCGATAAGGCTGCGTCCCAAACGTTGCCCGCGGGATGCACGGTGATGACCTTGAAACCTGGGCGCTCGTGCGAGCCGAAGCCGTAAATGACCGCTGCAAGGACCGCAATCGCGCCGCAAATTACCCAGGGGCCCCTCTTTGAGTTCAAGAGATCCGCGAACATAATTGTTGCGTTCCTCACCCGCTAATGCGTGGGCCTTAGTCAGTCATTGTCCAAACGCCGTAACTTACACCAAGTTTCGTGCCGAGGACGGAATACTTGACTGGGTAACGCGGACTATCCCGCACCGCCAACAGGAACCAAGTCTACATGTACTTCACTAGAAGCTAAGTCGGCAAAATCGGACATGACCCGTCACCGGTCAAATGGTGCTCACACAGGGCAAGTCACTCATCAACTCAATGCGGCACGCTCAAGAAATCCGAAGCCACTGGGCTCTCGTACAGCGAACTATCGCGCGTCACCATCGTTAGCCCCGACGGCGTCACGTGGTATTCGACCATCACGCAGCACGAATCGGCGCCGGCGGTATGACCACTTCAACCCGTCCAGTCGCCACGTCATAGACCAGGCCGGAGAGCAGCCACGCGGCTGGCAATGCAGGAATCGCTCGCAGCGCAGCCACGTCCCCGGCAACCGCCGCGCGCGGATCGGTGATCGCCTTTGCTTTGACAGCGTCTTCTTGTATCTGGAAATAGTGCGCCAGCTTGGCCGGGTCGCCCGCAAGGCGGGTGATGCCGCAATCGGTGTGCTGCAGCACGATGAGGTGAAACTCCCCGCCCCCTCCAGCAACCTTTCCGGCAACCTCACCGATGCGCCCCAGCAGCCCCAACTCCTCCAGCAAGCCCGGGGTGATGCGGCCGCCGATGTTGCGAATCACGATGGCCTCGCCCGATTTGATTCCAAGTACATGGGCAGGGTCCACGCGCATATCGGCGCAGCCGATGATCATCGCCTTCACATGCGGCATCGCCGCCGGAAGTGAGGGCGGTAGTGTGCCAGCCGCCGACTGCCTGGCAGCAAACTCTTCGTTCCGTTTCAGCATGGAGTCGAGAAGATTCATGGGTGTTGGATGCTTGCTGTTCGCTGCCCGATCTTTCGTTCTTAAGTGTTCGCTCTTAATGCGGCACGCTCAAAAAATCTGACGGTATCGTTAAATCAGGTACTGTAATCTCGCTAGTCATCATCCCAGCTCACAGACTGCATCTTGTTTTCATTTGAAGCTGATGTCCGTTTCAAAAATCACAGGAACCGTACCGACTTGGCGTAGGCTGAGTTCGCAGGGTAGCTGTTGACAGATACCTGGAGGATGTAGCGTGAACACGAGCCGTACGCTCAATCCCGCAAAGCGGGTTGGTTACGCCTTTTTGAGTCTTTTGGCGGGCCAGGCGGCTCTGCTGCTTTTTCTTCTCCAAAACGCATTCCGAGCCCGCGCATTACTGCTCGCAGAGCACATGGGACAACCTGCGGGCCAGATCCCACAGGCGTTTGAGACCTTCTTTATTTACGCGGTCTTCTCATTTGCAGGATGGCTGCTCGTCGCGCTTCCTACAGCACTGTTTTTCCCGGCGCGCTCGATAACAGGTTTGCCGTGGGTTCTTAGACTGCTTCTAGGTGCGGCTCTTGGCCCGCTTGCCTTGTTCCTAATCTTCGTACTACTCGCCCACGGTCACCTTGAGTTTCCGGCCACTTTCAGGGGCATGGGAGTGGAGTGGGTCTACTCCATTTTGGTTTCGACCGTTTCTTTCGTTCTGTACGGAGCCTTGCTGGGCAAAAAAGGCGTTGAGCGGACCTGACAACACGCGAGTCACTGGACGTATTGTCAGGGATCCGGAAGCAACTACGATGGCTGGAAAACCGGCAAAGGACGTTGACTCGCGAGAGTTCAGTGCGGCACGCTCAAAAAATCCGATGCCACCGGACTCTCATAGAGCGACCCATCGCGCGTCACCACCGTGATCCCCGATGGTGTGACGTGATAGTGCTTCTTGTCCTCCGCCTGGTCGTAGCCGATCACCGTGCCCTCCGGCAGATGCACATCGCGATCGATAATCGCGCGTTTGATCCGGCAATGGCGTCCGATATCGACGTGGGTGAAGATGATGCTGGAATCAATCTCCGCATAGGAGTTCACCCTCACGTCCTGCGACAGCACGCTGTTGCGCACCACCGCGCCGGAAACGATGCAGCCCTGCGAGACGATCGAGTTCACCGCCATGCCCGTGCGCCCCGGCTCACCGAAGACGAACTTCGCCGGCGGATACTGCCGCTGCCGCGTGCGCAGCGTCCAGTTGTGGTCGTACAGGTTGAAGATCGGTGACACGGATACCACATCCATATTCGCGTCGTAGTACGCGTCCAGCGTCCCTACATCGCGCCAGTACAGCTCCTTGCGGTTCTCGTCGACGAAGTTGTAGGCGTGCATCTTGTACTTGCCCAGCAGCGATGGCAGGATGTTGTGTCCGAAGTCATGCTTTGAGCTCGAATCGTCCGCATCTTTGATCAGCGCCGGCAGCAGCACGTCGGTGTTGAAGATATAAATGCCCATCGAAGCATCCACCATCTCCGAGTTCCACGGCGAGCGCAGCTTGGTCTCCTTCGGCTTTTCCAGGAAACCGACCACCTCGCCCGATTTGCTCACATCCACCACGCCGAAGCGCGGCACCTCATCCGGCCGGATCGGCAGGGTCGCCAGCGTCACGTCCGCGCCGATGTCCTTGTGATGGTCCAGCATCAGCCCGTAGTTCATCTTGTAGATGTGGTCGCCGGAGAGGATGATGACGTACTTCGGCTGTTCCGACCCGATCGAGTAGATATTCTGGTAGACCGCGTCCGCCGTTCCCATGTACCAATTCGCGCTCACCCGCTGCATCGGCGGCAGAATCTCGACGAACTCGCCGAGCTCCTGAGCCACGCTCCCGCTCCAGCCTTCGCGGATATGCCGGTTCAGTGAGAGCGCCTTGTACTGGGTCAGGATGTACACCCGACGCAGGTCGGAGTTAATGCAGTTAGACAGCGTGATATCGATAATCCGGTAGGTTCCGGCAAAGGGCACCGCGGGCTTGGCCCGGTCGCGCGTCAGGGGGAAAAGACGCTCGCCGGCCCCCCCGGCAAGCAGTACACCCAGCGTGTCTTTCATGGTCATGGCTTCGCAGATCTCCCCTCAATCCATCGGTCCGGAGTGACCATTCCGTACCGCCGATGGCTCATGCAGCGTCGATTGCTGTCTCCCGCGCTGCGCAAGCCAGCTTACAGGAGCAACGCAAAACCGGACAGCCGAACATATTCGTGTCTGCTTTTTGAAACGCCGCGGTACAAGGTCCCGTGAGTGCATCCTGCCTGATGCTGTGAGATGCGGACAGGATTCCGGAGTGGCTTTTCTTTAACGAAAAGCTGGAAGAGCGTCCGTTGGCCGCTCGGCGCCTACAGGGGAAATACTCTATTCGTCCGAGGGGCCCGATATCTCGGTGGGATCGTCCTCGCCGTCCACATCCTCGCCTTCGACGGAGATGCGAAGCGAACGGAGAAAGCTGACATCCTGCGCGGAGAAGGCTTTACCCCCTGCGGCAGCCTCCGGCTTCGATGCGTCGCCTGCCGCGACCGGTTGCGTCTCCACCTCGTTCAGCCCAATCGTCGCTTCCAGCATGAGGAGCACATCGAAGCCCTGACTGCGAATGTTCTGCACCACGCCCGCAATCTGTTCGGACTCGGAGACCGACTCGTGAATCGCCTCTCCCAACTGCTCGATCAGCTTGCGCACGCGTGCATTCATCCTTGCCTCCTCATCCCACACCAGGGGTCGCCGCCTCCGGACCCAACCTCCCGGCCCACGGCTATCTCCCTACCTTACGTCTGATG
>DASQRJ010000589.1:0-2322 GCA_035642955.1 Acidobacteriaceae bacterium | reverse complement strand
ACTGCTCCACTGCCTCGCGAGGACCGAGGATGGAGACATCCGGGAGAACTCCATGCGCCATTGCCACCTCATCGCAGTGGTGAAGCCGCGGGCACACCTGGCAGTCCTTGTAGATTTTGTCGGGCAGGGCAGCGCGATCTTCCACGACAAAGAAGCCGGCGCTCTGAAAGAACTCAGGAATGCGGGTGAAGAGGCAGACGCAGCCCACACCGTGCCGCTCCGCCTCTTCGAGCAATGCCTGCAACAGATCCTGGCCGCGGCCGCAGCCCTTCCACTCCGGACGCACGACGATCGATCGCACCTCGGCAAGATGCGGGCCATAGAGATGCAGCGCGCCGCAGCCCTGGAACTCACCGCTGTTCGATTCGGCGACGGTGAAGTCGCGGATGTTCTCGCATATCTCCGCGAAGGGACGGCTCAGCAGCGTGCCATCGCCGGAGAGGCTGTTGACCAGCGCATGAACCTTCTCCGCATCCTGCAGACGAGCCTTACGAATAGGCATGGGCGGTCTCCCCGAGATCGACGGCGCCATACGTGCCGACGAGCTTCGCTACCCTGGCCTCTGCGTTCTTGAGTGCCTCGCGCACGCGATGCCGCGCCGTGCCGCCAATGACATCGTGACAGTCGAGCGTTGCTTCCAGCGTGATAGCGGCGAAGAAATCCTGCTCAAACTCCGGGCCGAATTGCTTCAGCTCGTCCAGCGTCAGATCGTTGAGTTCGCAGTCCTTGTCCAGGCAATAGCGGACGGCGTTGCCGATCTTTTCATGCGCCTTGCGAAAGGGAACCCCCTTGTGGACAAGGTAGGTCGCAGCCGTCATGGCATTCAGGAATCCGCTTTCACATGCTGCGCGCATGCGGCCTTCGCGGAATTTGAGCGCGGCGGTGAACTTTGCCAGCAGATAGAGCGTGAGGTGCATCGCACTGGTCGCGGCAAAGACGGGTTCCTGCACCTCCTGCATATCCTTGTTGTACGCGAGCGGCAGTCCTTTCAATTGCAGCGTGACGGATTGCGCTGCCCCGTTGACGCGGCCGACCTTGGCGCGCACCAGCTCCGTAAAGTCGGGATTCTTCTTCTGCGGCATCGCACTCGATCCGGTAGAGAATGCCTCAGGAAGCTCCACAAAACCAAACTCCGCGGTGGCAAAGAGTGTGACCTCTTCGGCAAAACGGCTGGCATGCAGCGCCAGCAATGTCAGCGCATGGATGTACTCCAGCACGAAGTCGCGGTCGCTGGTCGCGTCCATGCTGTTCGCCGTTGGAGCAGTGAACTCCAGCTCTTTGGCAGCGATGGTGCGGTCCAGCGCAAGCGTCGCTCCGGCGACAGCGCCCGACCCGAGCGGGCAATAGTTCAGCCGCTGGATGCAATCTTCCAGACGCGAAACGTCCCGCAGCAGCATTTCGACATAGGCCAGCAGCCAGTGCGCCACCAGCACCGGCTCGGCGCGTTGCAGGTGCGTATACGACGGCATCACCGCATCGCCAGCGCTCTTTGCTTTCTCCATAAGCTGCTGCACCCACGCCGCGAGATGCGCAAGCAGAAGATGGCTGCGAAGGCGGATGAACAGGCGCAGGTCGGTGGCAATTTGCTCGTTGCGGCTGCGTCCGGTATGCAGCTTGAGGCCGAGATCGCCGATCGCTTCGACCAGCTTCATCTCGACGAAGTGATGGATGTCCTCCGCATCCGAGGCCATGGACTCCGGCGTGTGCGGCTGCTCTCCAACCTGGTGGGGCTGTTGGATAAAACGCGAAGCAACAGCTGACAGACCTTCTATTGTCTTGGTGTATTCAGCCTCAGAAAGAATTCCGGCAGACTCCAGCACACGCGCGTGCGCCTTGCTGGCGGCTATCTCTTCCTGAAGTAGCCGCCGGTCAAAGCTGAACGAGCGTTGCCAAAAATCGAATGTGGGGTCGAGCGGCTCGCGAAAGCGGCCAGACCACATCTTCACTTCACAACCTCTTTCTGCTTCTGCAGCAGGCGCGCGCGGGTGCGGGCCGGCAGGCCAAGGATCTGGATGAAGCCTTTGGCGTCCTTTTGATCGTAGCTCTCGCCCATGGTGAAGGAGGAGAGATCGGTCGAATAAAGGGACAGAGCGGACTGACGGCTGACTATGTTGAGGTTTCCCTTGTAGAGCGAGAGTGAGACCGTTCCGGTGACGTTCTCCTGCGTCTTTTGGATGAAGGCATCGAGGGCCTCGCGCAGCGGCGTGAACCACAGGCCGTTGTAGACCATCTCGGCATAACGCAGCGCCACGTGCTGCTTGTAGTGCGACAGGTCGCGGTCGAGCGTCAATGCTTCGAGTTCGCGGTGCGCGGCGACGATCA
>DASQRJ010000588.1:0-8842 GCA_035642955.1 Acidobacteriaceae bacterium | reverse complement strand
AGTCGGCATCTCGTGGGCCTTCTGGAGATAGAAAACCAAATCTGACTAGAATCCATTTCATAAATCCGTTGCGGCGGGTTTGGTTTGTGATGAGCCTAGATTCCCGTTAGCCCGTCACTCGGTAGGGATCCGGATCAATTTCCGGAAGACGGCTTTTCGTTACTGATCTGATTTCGATGTGTGCATTGGCGATTACGCATTCTTCGAAGATGCCTAACAGGCAAAGTTCTAGAACTGCCGACCTTACATCTGACCCTCCGCTTCTCTTGAGAAAAGGGGGTCCTACCCTCACACAGGTGATAGCCGCAACACGCGGAGCATTCGTTGTGCCCCCGTCGTGCGACCGTGATTTTCGAGATCCTTCAACCCAGAGCGAGGCGTAGCCATGGACACAGCACCACGCAGCCTCGAATCGCGCTGCCAACTCATCCTCCGACAGCGGCCTGGTCCAATTCTCGTTGGCATGTATCAGTGCATCGCGCACAATTCGTGTAGGAGCCTTGATATCTGCGGATGTCTCTATAGGTCGCGGAAACGGTAGCCAACGTAGCTGTCTATAAGCAGGTAAACCGGATGAGCAGGGTCGTTCTCCAACTTTCGGCGCAACTGACTGATATATGTCCTCAGGTATTCCCGCTCTTGGACAGAACCCCGCTGCGCGACCCACGCCGAGTTGCTGTTGCCCTATGGGGCACAATGGGAGGACTGTGCACATCATTCTTGCTCAATCGGCTGCATCCCGGCTTGCTTTTCGGCGTTCGGGCCTTCGATGTGCAGACCGCGGCATTCACGATTGTGATAGTGGCAGCGGGAACACTCCTGGCAGCTCTTATCCCAGCATGGCGTGCTGCCAAACTGCAACCCATGCAAGCGTTGCGAACCGAATGAAGCGAGCAGACTCAATTGACGGGTGGCCCAGGTCTGGACTCTCAGAACCTAAATAACACGAAACTCCGCCCGTAGGTCTTTCTCAACTCCCTCTTCAACTGAAGCATAATCGTCAACTCGCTCAGCGACGCTCCGTCTATAACCTTAGGTCGAGACATGCATTTCACTATCGAGTATCGGCCGGCGGCTGCATCAGGAATGAGATGTCACGCCCCTGGTAGATAACCTTGCCCACACCCGCTGGTTTTGGTAGCGGGGCGAATATGTCTGAAAAGACCTATGCCCTTCTCTTGCGGTTCTATCCGGCACGATTCCGCGCGAAATATGCGGATGCGGCGATGGAACTGTTTCGCGATCGGGCACGCGATGAGCGGGGACTCTTCCGGCAATTGCGACTTTGGCTGGACCTCCTGAAGGATCTGGTTATCTCGCTGCCGCGAACATACAGCGAGGCGCGGGTACTTTCCTCCGTTCCAGTTCAGCAGCTACAGCCGATACCTGCATTTCAATTGCTCGAAGCAGGCGGCCCGCGCGGAACGTCGAGCCTTTACTCAACGATGTTTTCTCTCACCGTGTTTGCCTGTAACCTTAGGTTGACATACGCATTCCGCTATCGAGCATCGGCCGACGGCCGCATCAGAAACGAGATGTCACCCACCTGGTAAATAACCTTGCCCACACCCGCTGGTTTTGGTAGCACCTGTCCGGCCTGCACTTTCTCGAACGCGTCCGCAAGATCCTCCAGTACGCTCGGCGGGGCAACAGGCACGTTGTGTGCTCCGAGAACCAGCATTACCTCCGGCCGCAATGCAGCGATCCTACGCACCGAGTTGCCATAGGCCGCGAGATCCGTCTCCGGTCGGTATAGCCATACCGTTCCGGGATAGTATGTGTCACCCGTGAACAGTAGCCTGTTACCCCGATCGAAGAGGGAGATGGAATCCGGCGTGTGACCCGGCGTAGCTATCACCTCGATGGTTCTTCCGCCCAAGTCGATGCGGTCACCGTCATGCAGCCATTTCGAAACCCTCCACGGCCGCGTCCGGTACGCCGCGCGATCGAACCCGGCGGGCAACGAACCGCAGATCTCGCCGGGCGCAATCTCCGCCTGCGCATCTTCCTTCGAACCCTTCGCGTTGCGGCGCGTGAACTCGGTGTCCATACCGTAGACGGTATGGAACTGCCAGTTGTTCCCTACATGGTCATCATGCGTATGGCTGTTCAAGACAATGATCGGCAGCTTGCTCAGCTTCAACGTCAGAGCCTTCAGGTCGCCGATGCCCATCCCTGTATCGAACAACAGCGCCCGCGCATTCCCCACGATCAGGTATCCGATCGTCTCTTCGGACTGGTGTGGCTCGTAGATGGCAAACACATACGGCGCGACCTTGTAGACCTCGAACCAAGTGTCCGCGATAGGCACGCGTTTCAGCGTCGCGTATTCCGGCCGCGGCAACTGCTTGCACCACGCCGGCTTCTCCGCCGTTCCCTGCGCTCCGGCAAGCAGGGCCTGCTGCAGCATGCCGGAGCCGATCGCGGCAATCGCCACAACGTGAATTCCCACACCCCGAAACCCCGACATCGGTCCAGTTTCCTCCTGAGTGCGCGTACTCCAGAAAGTAACACGGTCGAACGGGGTGCCGTCCCACGCATGACTCTACTCCGCTGAGGGTTGCCGTGGTGCCGCGGGCACCCGACAACAATTGAAACCATCGGTCCTGAATGCCCGGACTACTCGGCACGGAGAGGCTCCACCGGATCCACAGCGCAGAGCCTTGACCGACGGCGCAGCGACACGAGTTTTGTGCCCTTTCTGTGCCCATTTTGTGCCCTCACCGATTGGTTAGTTCCGGAGAAATCGAGCAGAGGCATCCCTATCGTGGAGGATCGACGCCTCCGTCAATATCGCCGCCTGGTGGAGGACCTTAAGGATTCCCGTTGAGGTCCGCTTTCGCTTTAGAGCGGGCTTTGTTACGCCATTTAGTTACCACCGCAAGGCCAACGCTTCCCAACATTTTCATTTCCCTCAGCACATTGCACATGCGCCGTCGGAGACCCTTCACTTTACGAGCATCGACTACTTTACCCATCGGTCCATAACCTGAACGAGGACCATTCCAGCGGTCCAGATTAAGAATGCAAGGATCAGCCCGAATCCACTCCAAGAGAGCGCCTGGACAAATTGATTGTCGAATCCTTGTCGCTTTCGAACTGATCGCGATCCTGCCATCCGCCATCGCCCGCAGAGTCCAGGCGGAACATCATGAGCGGAATGCTGATCTTCACCGGCACACCGCGATCGTTGATTTGGAAGGTGGCAGTCGTGCTTTCGCCTTCGTCCAGATAGAGATTAGGGGTAGTCGGAATGGCGCGCAGGGGCAATTCGATCAATAGGGGCTGTCCATTTGAATTGCTTAGCTGCAGCAACTGTGTCGAGAGGTCGGGGAGCGGGCCCTGAGGCAGGGCAGGGTGATGATGCCAGGAGCCGAACAGATTGCAGGCTGGAACGGGTTTGCCGGCTGCGAACTTCTCGACCATCTCCCATGTCTTGGCTGGATCGGGCTTGATCATTGCGAATTCTGTGAAATGCTGGCTGACGACGGGTCCAACCTGGTGATGGATTTCAGCAACAGCGTTTCCGAAACCGACATCAACGGCGACAAGCAGAATCTCGGCACGCTCAATGTGTTTGCGGGTCGATCCCCTCACACAGTCGGCCTTCCCGCTTGGCTCCATTGGGAGCAGTCAATACAACAGCGCCGCATACCACCGGCTCTTC
This sequence comes from Acidobacteriaceae bacterium, assembly GCA_035642955.1. GTDB lineage: Bacteria > Acidobacteriota > Terriglobia > Terriglobales > Acidobacteriaceae > KBS-83. The sequence continues at coordinate 5,175 of DASQRJ010000588.1, read as the reverse complement.
AGGCGACTCGAAGGAATCGATGAGCAGCCCATCCGTTTTCGCGAACGACGTCTGCCAGATCACCGATGCGATCCCGGCACTGGCCTCGACGATTACGAGGGTGGTGGCCGCACAATCCGTTACTTTCTGAGGAGCACCAGAAGCAGGAGTAGTGGGATGACGAGCAGCAAGGACGCGACAACGATCGCCCCCAGGGGATCACGCACTACCTTGCGTTCGTGTAATTCTTCGACTGCCAGTTCGTACTTATCATCCAGCGTGGGCCCCGATTCCGCCTATTCACGGTAGCTTAATGTGACAGGCTCCGACCTGCTATGACCGGAACGACGCAGGTAGCGTTCTCATTGATTCAATAAGCCCCGCCAAACCGGCAGGCTTTCCTATTTCAGGACCCGATGCATCCCTTTTCCGCTAAGGCACGAGCTCGATTTGCCTCATCGAGTCCAAGCTCGGTAGATAGATGTTAGAGCGAGAAGGCATTTCTCCGTAGCGCTACGGTGGCTACATGTCTCTACGTTAACGTCACCGTTGTCATTACATAGTCCACATTTTGCACAAGGTGATGACTCGTGCACATGAGTCCCGGCGGTGTCCTCTTTATTAGGATGGAGGAGATCGTCATGCCGGCAAGCTATAAGCCGACCTGCGAATGGTGTTCGGTTGACCCGTTTAACAGCATGGCTCCAGGTTCTGTGCGCAAGCCATTGGTGACGCTATTCCGGTGATCCCGTTTAAAAGAGTGCCTTTCGTTGCACAACTGGGCCGCTCCTGCCGGTCGATTCCCCTCTTTGGAGTCGTGCGTATGTCCAGACAACGCAAGTCGACGATGGCGGCAGTTCATGCCAAGCCCATCCAGCAGAAGCACGCCGCAGGAATCGACATCGGTGCAACCGGCTAGGTGGAACGGTGGGCACATCTTCGGCGAAACGCCTACGCTTCACTTCAGCGCGATGAGTAACTCCGTAAATCAAGCCTGCGTTTAGGGCCCAGAACAGTCTGATGCCGCTCGATTGACTTGATGACTAATCCTCATCCCCTTCCTCTGGCATATTGGCCGAACGCTGGTTCGCCTGAATGGCGGGATGATGCTGGCGCTGCAGTTCGCGATTCATCTCCGGTATTTGAGTCTGTTTGAAGTTTTCCCAGCCCGGTAAAACCGCGCTTGCTTCATGCTGGACATGTGCAGCCGCGGCAAGAAGGGGCGCCGTGGGATTTGCATCGGCCTGTTCGAGCTCATTGTAGAGTTGCGTTGCTTCCCCACTCACCTCGTCGATGCCCGGGAGTTGTTTCGCCGGATCGGCTTTAGCGCCGTCCTTGGTTCCATTGAGGATCGTCCCCAGCGCCGCTCGAAAAGTCGCAAGCTGAGCGCCAAGGCCCTTGTCGTGAATAGCGTCCAGCTGCTCCATTACGGAATGCGCTTCGATATCCGCCTTCGCGAGAGCATCCAGCGAAGCCGCCATGGTTGTTTGAGTTGTATGCAATGCCTCAAGCTCGGCCTGGGACATGTGGACACGCGGATCCATCTTCACAGTGAGCGGAGCGGTCTCGCTTTTCCCGTCGACTGTCAGCCTCACGGTGTAGAGACCTGGTACGACGAGCGGCCCCTGTGGAGCGAGAGGCGTCCGATGCGGAACTGCGGCGATGGGATACTCATAGTGCGTGGCGGTAGGCGTAGTTGCGCGCAGATCCCACACCCAGCGGTGCATACCCGCTATTTTCGGTAGAGGACCATGATGCAGCGGCCAATAGGCCGGAATGAGCTGGGTGCGTAGCTCCTTCGACATTGGCGCCACCGGATCATCGCTGGTATATTTGCGCACCAGGTTACCGGCGCTGTCGAGAATCTCCAGCGAGACACTGCCCTGTGCATCCCGCGGCAGATCGTAATCGATGATGGCTCCGTCGGGAGGGTTCTCGCCTGCAGGCTCGTCGGCCGGCAATGGCGTGTCGGTATTGGTGTCACGGCGGACGCGCCACGCTGCCGCCGGGGCGAACAAATGCTCCTTTATGTTTCCCGCTGCCGCGGATAGCTGACGCAACGGGCTCACGTCATCCAGCACCCAAAAGGAACGGCCATGGGTTGCGACAATCAAATCGTCATCCTTGACGAGCAGATCGCGCATGGAGGTGGCCGGCAGATTGTATTGCAGAGGACGCCAGTGCGCCCCGTCATCGAATGAGGTCCATACAGCGTGCTCTGTGGCCGCATAAAGCAGACCTGGCCGCACCGGATCGGCGCGGACCGCATTTACCGGCGCATCGTCAGGAAGACCGGCGCTGATGGAATCCCAGGTTTTGCCACCGTCGTGAGTGCGATAGATATACGGGCGCAGATCATCGACACGCATGCGATTCACGGCTACATAGGCCGAGTTGTTGTCGAAGCGAGATGCATCGATCTGCGCGATCTTGCTCCACGGCGTAACAGCGGGTGGCGTGATGTCTTTCCAGTTCGAGCCGCCATCTCTCGTGACCCAAACCAATCCGTCATCCGTTCCCGCCCAGATCGTTTGGGTCGTCTTGTAGGAGGCTGCAACCGAGTAGATAACCCCCCGGCGTTCCTTCATCTCATTCGGCGTGAGAGCTGGCACCGTTGAGAGTTGGCCAGTAGTTTCCCCGCTCAGATCCGGGCTTATGGTCTTCCAGTTCGCACCACCATCGACAGTTGCGAAAACGTGGTTCGCAGCGTAGTACATGAGGTGCGGATCGACCGGCGAGAACAGGATCGGCTCGGTACGGTCTGCGCGGAATTCCTTCTCGCGGATAGGTAGAGGGGTCACGTTCTGGACCTGGCCGGTGATTGAGTCATAACGCGAGACTTCTGTCCGGCCCGCGCCGTAGATGATGCCTGGGTGGAGCGGATCGGGCGCTGCATAACCATATTCAATGACGCCGGCGGGATGCCACTCACGGAAGGTGATCTGGCCGTCATTTCCGCGCGTCGAGGTGCAGACCGAGCCGCTTTCCTGTTGTCCCGCACATACCTGGTAGGGGAAGCCGTTCGTCGCCGCTACATGGTAGAGCTGCGCGGTGGGCTGGTTGTACCAGGAGCTCCAGGTTTCGCCGCCGTTCACGCTCACCACCGCTCCCTGGTCGCTGACGAGCAGAAGGATTCTTGGATTTCGCGGATTGATCCACAGGTTCTGGTAATCGTCGCCGCCCGGTGCGCCGCGCAGGCTGATCCACGTCTGGCCGCCATCGGTGGACTTACACGTAACGATGCTTGTGCTATAGACGACATCTGGATTTTGCGGATCGACTCTTGGGACTGGGAGATCGCCACCACCTATCTTCAGGGCGGGGCGTGGGTCATCGGTAATCTTGCGCCAGCTCATCCCGGCGTCATCGGAACGATAGACACCTAACCCTTTGCCGGATGCGTAGACGCCCTCTTCTTTAGTAGACAGGGTTGCGTAAATGCGGCTGGGATCACTTGCTGCGATGGCTATGTTGATCTGCACCAGGTCTTTGGGCAAACCAACGGTCAGCTGCTTCCATGTACTGCCACCATCGGTGGATTTGAAAAGTCCGCCGTGCGTTCCTTCGTAACTGTTCTTGTCTTCCCACGGACCCAGCCGTGCATCCCACATCGCCGCGTAGACGATCTGCGGATTCTTTGGATCGATTGCGATATCGGAACCGCCGGTGTTCTCGTCTACATAGAGGACCTTTTCCCATGTCTTGCCGCTGTTTTGTGAGCGAAAGATCCCTCGTTCAGCGTTTGGCCCGTAAGGGTGACCCAGCACAGCAGCAAAGAGCCGGCTGGGATCGGTTGGATCCACGGCAAGCGCGGGGATCTGCTGCCCGGCGCGAAGACCGAGGTGCGTCCAGCTCCTGCCCGCATCGGCAGAGCGATAGATGCCATCGCCGACAGACAGGTCAGGGCGATGCAGACCTTCTCCACTCGCAACGTAAATCACGTTGCTGTCGGACGGTGCGACAGCGATGGCTCCGATGGACTGAGTATCCTGACCATCGAAGATCGGATTCCATGTGCGGCCGTAATCAGTGGATTTCCAGACGCCACCGTCGACCTGGCCTACGTAGAAGACATTGGGTTGATCGGGAACCCCCGCAGCCGCGCGCGTGCGGCCACCACGAAAGGGCCCGATCATGCGCCAGCGCATCTCTGGCATCGCAGAGTATTCCGTGGCCAAGCAAGCAGCCGGGGCCAGAACCGCCGCAGTTAAAAGGATTGCATACGATATGAGCTTTGCAGTGAGGCAATTTTCGTTCATTCCGATCCCTACTCCTCAAAGAGCGCCAGCGGATGAGATTCACGTCCAGTGCTTCATAGTAGTCGCGTCTACGTCCAGACGGATGGATCGGCGACGCCATCTATGGCGTCAATGACGGCTTAGGAGCAATCTTTGGGATAGTCTCCGGCGTCTCCGGTGCGACCTTGGGCAATCGGAAGTTCGTGCTGCTGGCGGGTGGCGGACTCGCTTGCCCAGCGAACCGGGCGGCTACGACGGGTTTCGGGCGTTGCTCGGGCTCAAGTACATAGCACCCGCGCTCGGCCCCGTCTCCTTGCGTATAACCGCGCCGTGATCAAATTCGAGGAACAACATGAGCCCTGTTTTGCCCATGTTTCGATTAGTGTTCGCGGCTCGGACTCCAGCGTAGGCCGCCGCCGAAGGTCTGGCGATAGAATTCGCGCTGCACCGGATAGATGGTGCTGCCCTGATAGAAGCCGAAGACCTCGTTGTTCAGGTTCAGTCCATAGCCAACTACGCTGAATCCCTTTTTCAGCTGATAAGTGCCTTGCAGGTCGACCTGCAGGTGAGTGTAGAAGTAATTATCCCCGTTGGGCCCCTTCAGTCCGCCTCCGCCGCCACCCTGCGTAATCGGCCCCAGATTGCTGTCGTCGTAATTGTAGAAGTCGATGAACGCTTGCTGATAGGTAATACCCAGGCGTACGGAGAGGCCGCGCTTGTCATATGTAGGGCTGACGTTGAAGGTGTTCGGCGCCTGCCGAAGCAGCGGCGGATGCGGGTCGCCGATGGCCCGGTTCAGTCCCGTGCTCGTTGACGTAGGGGGAGGAATCGTGATTTGTGAGTTCGTGAACGCGTAGTTCGCGGAGAGCCCCGTACCGCTCAGCAAGCCTGGAAGACTTGTGAAGTGCTGCTGAAAGGCAACTTCGAAACCATGAAGATACGCACTATCAACGTTGAT
>DASQRJ010000587.1:0-3663 GCA_035642955.1 Acidobacteriaceae bacterium | reverse complement strand
CGTCCATCTGCTGCTTGAACCGGTCGTGCTCCTCGGGTGTCAAATAGGGGCTAAGATCCTTCGACGTGAACGCCTGGCGCGCGAAGGTTGCCGGCTTCGACGGAAACGGCTGTGTGGGCCAGGTTTCTTCTCCCGGCATGGGCGACTTGGGCACAGGGCGCTCTTCCACGGGCCAGAGGGGCTTGCCCGTGACACGATCAAAGACCCAAAGAAAGCCTGTCTTTGAGGCCTCCGCGACGATATCGATCTGCTTGCCGTTGTGGCGCACGGTCATCAGCATGGGCGTACTGGCATTGTCATAGTCCCAGATGTCGTGGTGCACCATCTGGTAGTACCAGCGCAGCTTGCCTGTGCGCGCGTCCAAAGCCAGCAGCGAATCGCCGAACAGATCCTTGCCAGCGCGATTGGCGCCGTAGAAGTTGTATTTGGGACTGGCCGTCGGAACGTAGACGATGCCGCGCTTGCTGTCGAGCGCCATGCTGCTCCAGTCATTGGCGCCACCCACGGTCTTCCACGCATCTTTCGGCCAGGTTTCGTAGCCAACTTCTCCGGGATGCGGCACGGTATGAAAGGTCCAAACGAGACGTCCGGTGACCACATCGAAGGCGCGGATGTCGCCCGGGCCGGAGTGGTATTCCTCATTCGTTGCCGAGCCGACGATGATCAGGTTCTCGAAGACGCGGCCGGGGTTATAGCTCTGCACCAGCCTTAGCGACTCTGGATCCCGGCCCAGGCCTTCGCGTAGATCAACCTGGCCATCCTTGCCAAAGGCATCCACACTCCTGCCGGTTCGCGCGTCGAGCTCCTGTAGTGCGTTGTCGGCAGCGAAGATGAGGCGTGCGTCGCTGCCATCCTTGCTCTGCCAGTAGGTGAGGCCGCGATTGGTCAGCAGCGAAGTCTTTGCATGGATGCTGTGCGACCACTTCTGCTTGCCGGTAGCTGCGTCCAGCGCGAGGATGTGATCCTTTTCCGCCAAGGCATACAAGGTGTCGCCGATCACGAGCGGGTTGAAGGCGTAGACAGCCTCGTCCCCGGTGGAGGCGGTCCACACAGGCTTCAACTGCATCACGTTGCCGCGGTTCACCTGCTTCAGTGAGGAGTACTGCGCTCCATCCTCCGCGCCACCGTAGGCCTGCCAGCTTGCGTGGGGGTCGTTCTGCGCTCTGGCAGTGGTGAACAGACACAGGCATGTAACCGCCTGTGCAATGCGTCGCAAACTCCGACGGCTGAGGGGCATCGTGTGTCCTCTCCTGGTGAGAATTCAGTGGAACTAGACCTTAACGCGAGAGCCACGCTGCATATTAGCTTGAGGACTCCTCTGCGGAAGTGCCTGCGAAGAAGAAAAGCCGTGTGACCCACACAATTTAGCTCGGTGCAGGGATAGAGCGGTGCCTTAGCCGCGTAAGGATGTGTCGGAGCCCTTTTGCCATTCCAGAATCATCCGGCTGCCGATCTCGTCAAAGTCGGGATGGTTCTCAATGTAGCTCTTGATGTCACCAGATGTGCTGGCAACGGCATCACCAACGCGTTCCAAGATCTCGCGGACGCGCGCGGGGGAAGCTCCTATGCGTGTCTCGCCCAGGCGCTGCAGCTCCTTGGCGCTCGGCCATTTCGTCGTGCCGTTGAGAGTGAGGGCCATACTGTCTTTAGGCAGATAGGCGGAAGTGGTCACCAGATCGTAGACCGGAGCGAGCCTTGCTTCGCCTTGCACATCATCGTAGATAATCCCGAAATTCTTCAAATGCGCATCACCATTGCGCAGTGCGCAATTGATGACGATGAGTGTAAATAGCCGCGCCAGGTCTTCGCCGACATGCGATGAATTTGCAAACTCGGCGAAGCGTTTCATGATTGAGCTTTCATAGCTGCCGCTATATTTCTGATCGGTGCGGCGGGCATTGAGCACACAGAAATCCTCGAATCCCCGGTAAGTGCCGTCCGGACGCAAGTCAAAGCGGTCGATGACAAGCGCGTGCGCGTCCTCGGAAAGCCGGTATTGCGGCACGTCGAGTTGGCATAGCTCAGCGACTTTGAGACAAAAATACTCGTTTGCTGCGAGCTGCGGATATTCGTTCTGTTCCCAAAACTTGACGATATGCGTTGCGCCGCGATAGCTCTGCGAGAGCCGGCGATCGGCCTTAATGAGCGAGGCGGAAGCGGCTTGGTCGCGTACCAGAATCTTCGGCTGCACGCCGCTGATGCCAGAGAACGAGGCAAACTTGTCGAGGAGATAGCGAAAGAGTTCGCCGCCGCGGCGCTTTTCCAAAATCTCATCAACCGACTGGAACGGTACATCCTCCTGCAACTGCTCCTGCAGTCCGGTGTAACGGATGCGGCCAACCTGCGAGCGGCCGACAATGCTCAACAGGTCGAAATCATCGAACCTGCCGGTGGCTTTCGCGAAGGCGAGGCGCAGACGCTCGCGAAGGACGCCTTCAGGCAGGTTCATCTCGAAAATGGGATGCAAGCCGAATGGCACCTGGTACGAGGGCAGGCGCACCGGCATCGTGACGGAGACTGCCCGCGCAGGCAGCGAGCCAGGCTGATAAGCGAATGTGCTGCCGCGTGCGCCGTGGCGGTCGAGCAATCCCGCCTCAGCGGCGTCGGTCCAGACCTGTATCATCGCTCTCCTCGTTCATCAGATCCTCAAGCGTTGGGCGGCGCGCGCTGGTCTCCTGGAGCTTCAGCTCCAGTCCCAGCGCTGTGAGAATATTGGTGAGTTTCGCGTAGCCGATTTCTCCCAGGCGGCCGTTCTCTAAAGCGTCGAGCGTTGCACGGCTGATGCTCGCTTTTTTGGCAAGCGCCGCCTGGCTCAGACCCATGGTCTTGCGCTTTTTGGCGATCTGCTCGGCTATGGAGGGCAGAGGCAACATTTGCCTAATATACTAGGCATGTTGGCAATGTCTAGCTAAATTGCCTAGTATATTAGGCAAATTAGGCCGACGCGGAGCGGAAACAGCCATCCGGCCTTCCCTCAGCCGGACGAAGTATTTAACCGTGATGAGTGCCCGCAAGCTCGCGGACGATGTCGCTCACAAAGGCTTTTGCGTCGCCAAAGAGCATCAGAGTCTTGTCCACGTAGTACAGAGGGTTGTCGATTCCAGCGAAGCCCGGGCTCATGCCGCGCTTGATCACCATGACGGTTTGAGCCTTGTCCACGTCGATGATGGGCATGCCGTAGATGGGACTGGACTGGTCGGTGCGCGCGGCGGGATTCGTAACGTCGTTAGCGCCGATGATCAGAGCGACGTCGGTTTGCGGGAGATCGGAGTTCATGTCATCCATATCGAAGAGGCGATCGTAAGGGATGTCGGCCTCGGCCAGCAGGACGTTCATGTGGCCGGGCATGCGACCCGCGACGGGATGGATGCCGAATTTCACGTCGATGCCCTTCTTGGTCAGAATCTCGTAGAGTTCGCGGACTTTGTGTTGGGCCTGAGCGACGGCCATACCGTAGCCGGGAACGATGGCGACTTTGCTGGTGGCAGAGAGAATCGCGGCCGCTTCTTCGGCGTTGGCGCTGCGAACGGTTCGTTCCTCGACGACCGCTTTGGCGCCGGCTTGGACCTGGCCGAATGCGCCGAACATGACGTTGGTGAACGAGCGATTCATGGCTTTGCACATGATCACGGAAAGGATGAAGCCGGAGGAGCCGTCGAGGGC
>DASQRJ010000586.1:0-2607 GCA_035642955.1 Acidobacteriaceae bacterium | reverse complement strand
TAGCGACCCTCGCAGCCGCAGCAATATCCTGCATGGTTGTGCTGTCGAAGCCACGGTCACGAAACAGCTCAAGTGAAGTTTCGAAGATTGCGGTTCGGGTCTGCTCACCCTTTACCGTTGGCACTTCACTCTTGAACATGGACAAGTCATACACCTATTTTTGACCGCAGTCAATATTTTATTGAACATGGTCAATTACCGTGTAATCATCCTTCCAATGCGCATCCTTATTCCTGGCGGCAGTGGACAGGTCGGCATGGTTCTTGCACGTCATCTCACAGACGCCGGCCATAACGTTACAGTGCTTTCTCACGCACCGAAGCCTGCGCCTTGGAAGGCACCAGCTTCTGAGCACTAACACGGGAGCGGGGCGCCACGTAACATATATCCGAAAGCGAAAGTGGAACTATGTTGAGAACGGAATTGCTGCGATTCAACGGCGCCGTCGAACGCGATCCCGCCATCGATGCATGGATGAAAGAGCATGAAGGTGAATTGGGGGCGATCGCGCATGAGTGGTTTGCGATGATGCGCGCATGCGGGGACGAAGTCCGGGAGCTTTTGCATGACGGCTGTCCGGTTGCATGTCTGGGAGATGCTCTCTTCGGCTACGTCAATGTATTCACTTCGCACGTAAACGTGGGGTTCTTTCAAGGCGCGACGCTGCGGGATCCGGCTCGCTTGTTGCAAGGCACCGGTAAGTTCATGCGCCATGTGAAGCTGAGACCGGGAACGGCCACAGACGCCGCATCGCTCAGCAGGCTTATCGAGGCGGCGTACTCGGAGATAAAGGCGCGGGTAGAAAACGGCTAGCTCAGAGAAACGCCAGCTCAAGTTGCTGAACTATGCGCCTTCCGTAACAGGGTGTTTCGATAATCCGTGCACTTCTATACCTGTATCGGTTACGTTGCTTATGTCGAAGCGACGGGATGAGATGACTGAAAACGGCTCGAATTACCTCAGGGCACGCTGGCTATGCTGACCTTAAAGGCAATCGCATTGGCTGGCGCCCGGGTGCTTGAGGGCCTGCTGCAGGATTTGCGATTCGCCACGCGTCAACTGTCGAAACACCCAGGGTTTACTGTCACCGCGGTTGCGGTATTCGGACTGGGGATCGGCGCCAGCTCGGCAATCTACGCTTTTGTCGACGCGGCTTTGTTGAGGCCGCTGCCCTATCGTGATCCATCCCGGCTGGTTGCCTTGTATGAGCAGATTTCGGTGGGTGACCGGTATCATCTCTCGGACTTTGACTATCGCGTGTGGAAGCAGCGCAATCGGGTCTTCGACTCCCTCGATGTGTATCGGCCGGATCGCTTCACACTCAGCGGGGCTAGCGGCGCAGAAGAGGTATCGGGGGCGCTGGTCAGCGATGGCTTCTTCCGCACGCTTGGGGTCGAGCCCATTCTCGGCCGCGACTTTCGACCTGGCGAAGATGAGCCGAGCGCGCCGCAGACTGTGGTGCTGAGCTACGAAACGTGGCAGAGACGATTTGGAAGCAGCAACGCCGCGGTTGGCAGCACGATCACCATCGACGGCGAGCCCTTTCTCATCATAGGTGTGTTGCCGCCGGGGTTTCATTTTGCGCCGGTTGGGCGCGCTGGGTTCTGGCGGACACTCCACGGGCTCTGCAAAGACCTTCGCTCGTGTTACCCGTACTACGGCGTTGCCCGGCTGAGGCCGGGAGTTTCCGTCGCGACGGCTTACGACAACGTGGCATCGATTGCGCGACAGATCGCAGCGGAATATCCGCAATTCAACCGAGATCGAAGCGCGACGCTGATTCCACTTGCAGATGCCATCCTTGGAGATATCCGGCCCACCCTGATAGCGCTCCTGAGCGGCGCGGGACTTCTCTGCCTTATCGGATTTATGAATGTTTCCAGCCTGCTGCTGGTGAGGGCGGAGAGCCGCACGCGGGAGATTGCGGTCCGCGGAGCATTGGGAGCCTCGCGCGCTCGACTCGTTCGACAGTTCGCTGTAGAGGGGTTTCTGCTGGCGGCTTCCGGATGCGCTCTCGGTCTGATCCTGACTCTAGGCTCAATAAGGATTCTGGCGGGAGAGGTACCACCCAATTTGCTGGAAAAGATGCCGTATCTGCGGGGACTGCACTTCAATGCGCATCTGCTTATCTTTGCCGCGGCGGTTTCGATGCTCGGTGGTGTGCTTTTTTCGGCTGGACCGGCGTTGCATCTTGTTCTCTCCGATATGCAGAGGGGTCTCATGGAAGGCGGACGCACCTCCGCGGGCAGGAGCTGGCGCAAACTGGGCGCGAGCCTGGTTGCGGTCGAATTAGCCATCACCGTTGTGCTGCTGGTCAGCGCCGGTCTGCTGGCAAAGAGCTTCTATCGCTTGCTGCATGTCGACACCGGGATGTCTGCCGATCATCTGGCAGTTCTCCATGTTTCGCGACCTGGCCCCTGGGACGAGATCAATCGGAATATTGCGCTGGAGCGGCAGATCCTCTCCCGGATGTCGGTTCTGCCGGGTGTCACTGCTGTGGGGGTGTCTGGGGAGCCCGCCGTGGGTAGCGGAGAGGGTTTCAGCCACTTATTCGCACATTTTCGCGTGGCCGGCAGACCTTATATCGGCGAGGGCAACGAGGCGGTG
>DASQRJ010000585.1:0-18512 GCA_035642955.1 Acidobacteriaceae bacterium | reverse complement strand
AGACGCTGATCGACTATCGCTTTCCGGATGGGAAGGTTTGGAGAGAACTGTGAAATTGATGACCTTCCGCCGCAATCCCGGCGCAACGCCGGAGCCGGGCGTGCTGCAACGGGACACAGTGTATCCGCTAGCGCCGCTCGGCTACACGGATGCGGAGAGGTTTCTTGCGGCTGGCGCTGCTGCGCTCGCATCGGCTCGAAGCTTGGTCGGCAGCGCCGCCACTGGGAGCACAGTGCCCCTGGCCAGCGTTCACCTGCTGTCACCGCTGCTTGCTCCACCGCGGATATTCTGCGTGGGGTTGAACTATCGGGACCACGCCGCGGAGTCGAAGATGGCGGTGCAGGCGGTCCCAACGATTTTTATGAAGCTTGCTTCCTCCATCACGGGTCCGGATAGCAACATTGTGTTGCCCGCGAACAGCACGCAGCCGGATTATGAGGCGGAGCTCGCGGTGGTGATCGGTAGCCGCGCAAGCAACGTGACACGCGAAAACTGGCGCGAGTGTGTCTTCGGCTACACCATTCTGAACGATGTCAGCGCGCGCGATGTGCAACTGGCCACGTCGCAGTGGACGCTGGGAAAGAGCTTTCCGACCTTTTGTCCCATCGGCCCGTGGGTGGTGACAGCGGATGAGTTGACCGATCCGCACAATCTGGATGTGAAGCTGACGATTGACGGCGAGACCCTGCAGCAGGCGAACACGCGCGACCTGATCTTCGATATCCCGGCCGTGCTGGGATATATCTCTGCCATCGTCGCGCTGGAACCGGGGGACATCGTCAGTACCGGGACGCCGCAGGGTGTCGGGTTGGGCCGAAAGCCGCAGCGGTGGTTGCGTCCGGGGGAAGAAGTCGCGATTGACATCAGCGGCATCGGGCGGCTCGTGAATCGCACTGTGGCCGCAAGCGGGAACTGATGTTGGTGCGCGACCTACTTCTGCGGGAAAGGCTCCGTCTTCATGGAACCATCGCGCTGCTTCAGCAGCACCTGCACTTTGCCTTCGGCCGCATCCAGTTCCTCTTTGCATACCGAAGAAAGCTGGATGCCTTCTTCGAAGAGCTTGATCGAATCCTCAAGCGGCAGATCGCCCTTCTCGAGCTGGTTCACAATGGTTTCGAGCTGCTTGAGCGAGTCTTCAAACTTGGGCATGGGTTCCTGTGCTCGCGAGTCCTTACCGACGATGTGAGCAGCCTCTAGTGTAAGCCTTGCTGAGGTGGCCGGCCGATTACGCCCGGGAAGCGGCATGCGCTTGCGGCAGCACCTGCCGAACAATCTCAGCGGCCAACGCGTAACGGCCGAAGGGCGCGCTTACCTGCACACCCTGCACCATCGGCTGCACCGCGGTCAGCATCTCCTGGGCAATGCGAATGCCTTCGGCACGCGCTGCTTCTGGCGTCTCCGTGGAAGCCATGCGGGCCATGATCTCGTCCGGCATGGAAACGCGGAGATCATTCTTCATGAACTCGGCATTGCGCAGACTGGTGAGGGGCCAGATCCCGGCGATCACGGGGATGCGGAAGTCTTCGATGCGGCGAAGGAAGACTTCCAGCAGACGCATATCGAAGACCGGCTGCGTGATGGCGTATTCGGCGCCAGCCTCCACCTTGTAGGCGAAGCGGCGGATCTCGTTGTCGATGTCCGGGACGCCGGGATTGGCGGCGACACCCAGCGTGAAGCCGGTCGACGCGCCGATGGGATTGCCGCCGATATCGAGGCCGTGGTTCAGGCGATTGACGACGTTGACCAGCCCGATGGCATCGACGTCGAAGACCGCGGTGGCGTCCGGGTAGTTGCCAAGCTTGGGCGGGTCGCCGGTCAGGCAGAGGATATTGCGCAGGCCGAGCGACGAAGCGCCGAGCAGATCGGACTGAATCGAGAGCAGATTGCGATCGCGGCAGGTGTAGTGCAGCACGGTCTCGATACCGGTCTGCTGCTGGATCTGGAGACAGAGGCTCTGCGCGCTCATGCGAGCCGAGGCGCGCGGCGAGTCGGGGATATTGATGGCATGGATGCCGGTCGCGGCCAGCAGGCGCGCGCCTTCGATCTCTTTGCTGCAGTCGATGCCGCGCGGGGGCACGATCTCCACCAGCGTGATGAACTGGCCGGACGCGACCAGGCTGCCGATCTTTGAGCGATCGGCCAGCGGCGCGGGCGGCGTCTCCGTGACGATGGGTGTGCGTGCTTGCCGAGGCGTGGTGGTCTGTTGCGCGTCCATCGCGCGTATGGCGGACTTCATGGCGCGGATGTGATTAGGAGTCGTGCCGCAACAGCCGCCGACGAACTGCACCCCGGCGCGCACGAACTTGCGCGCGAAGCTGGCCATGTACTCCGGCGAGCAGAGATAAATATTGCGCCCGTCCACATTGCGCGGCATGCCGGCATTCGGCATGGCGACCAGGGGAAGGTCGGTCACGGTGCGCATGCGTTCAATCGCCGTGAGCACGGTAGCCGGACCGGTGGAGCAATTGACCCCGATCGCATCTGCGCCAGCGGATGCGAGCCGTGTGGCGGCGACCTCCGCAGGTGTGCCATCCAGGCAGTTCGCGTCTTCATCCACGGTGACCATGGCGAACAACGGAAGCTCTGGAGCGACCTGTCTGGCGGCGGAGATGGCCTGTTCGGTTTCATTGATGGCCATCATCGTCTCGATGGCGAGCAGGTCTACGCCCACTCCCGGCCCCCCTGCGATCAGGCCTTCGATCTGCTCCGCGAAGGCGGCGCGCGCCTCATCGAGGGCGGTCTTGCCCAGGGGTTCGAGGTGAATGCCCAGCGGGCCCACGGAGCCGGCCACGAACGCGCTTCCCGCCTGCTTGTCGGCGAGCTGCGCGACGGCTTCCCGGGCCAACCGGGCTCCGGCCTGGTTGATGGCGCGCGTCTGGTCCTGCAGTCCAAAGCGCTGCAAACGGAAGCTGTTCGCCCCGAAAGTGTTGGTTTCAATGATTTCGGCGCCGGCCTGCAGGTACTCTTCATGGACCGAGCGCACCAGCTCCGGCTGGGTCAGGTTCAGCTCATCGAAGCATTTGTTGAGGAAGACGCCTCGGCCGTAGAGGGCCGTACCCATGGCGCCGTCACACAGTACCGTTCGATGGTTGAAAAGTGACGACAGGCGTGACATCTTCTCATGCTAGCAAAGCCACGGAAAATCCCGCGGTTCCTCTCCGGGAACGAGGTGTACTGAGCGGGCTCCTCCCTCCGCGCGGCAGGTGTATCTTTGCTTTAGGCCGCGTCCGGCAACATCGCCAACCCCTTTGCTATACTCAGTTTGCCGAACGCAGACTGTTTGTTTGAAGGTTGAGGTCCGAAGCATTTTGAAGAAGAGTAGTCGCCTGTCCCTGGCCGTTACTGCGTTCGTCGCTGTCGCGGTTTCGTTTATCCTCCTAGGCTGCGGAAAGAACTTCTACTTCGCAGGCCGCCCCCTGCCGCCCAGTGGCCTTACGCAGCGGGTGCTGATAGCTGTGGACAATCCCGGCAGCAGCCTGCAGTTTGTGGATGCGTTCTACGACATCCGGCACCCCTTCAACAACCCCAACGGACGGTTTTCCATCAGCGGCTTCAGCGGCGCAAATCCGGTGACCATCCAGAACTTGCCTGAAGAGGAAATCGGCCTGGTGTATTCCTCGGGAGACGGCAGCCTGGCATCGATCAGCTATGCGCAGGAGAAACTGAACAACAACCTGATCGCCGGTGGCACCATCGCTACCAGCATATTCGGTTCCCGGAATCAGCAATACGTCGTCGCGGCGTTTCAAAACGCGCACGCCATGATGGTCTCCGATGCCTCACTCAGCGGCCAACTGCTGATGAATGTTCCCGGGATCTATCGCATCTCCATGAACTCGAATGCGACTCTGGTCCTCGGTTTTGTGCAAGACAGCAATCTTGTCTACAGTCTGGTCAAGCTGACACTCGCGCAGCAGACGCAGTATGCGGTTCCCGGGAGTTGGCAGGCAAATCCCGCGATCCAGGATTGCGAACCGCAGAGCCTGCCGAGATACTGCGTGTACAAGGTCGCCGACCCGAATCAGGTATTTGACCAGCCGACAAAAGCGATCTTCTCTGCCGATGGGCAAAGCATCTATGTGCTGAACTGCGGCCCCGAGTGCGGCGGCACGCAGGCCGGCATCGTGACCATCCCGATCTCCAGTTCGGCGCTGAATGGAAATCAGGCAGGACCTTCAGGAATTAGCTTGCAGGCGGGGCCGGTTCTCCCGGTGCCCGGCGGCGCAACGAATGCGATACAGAGCGGTACTACGCTCTATGTTGCAGGTCAGCAGTTGCAGCCGGATGGCCTGCTGGCGGGTAATCTCAGCGCGGTAAATCTTGGAAGTTATGCCGTGACCGGCCAGTACTCCATCAGCGACGGCACGCATGAAAAGATGGTCTTTGCCGACGACGACACCTTGTGGGTCGGATCGCTGCGCTGCCAGAATGGTGAGCGCTTCAAGAACAATCAGGCAGGCCAGAATGTGCAGTTCGGTTGTCTGACCATGTTCAACACCTCTACCAACGCGGTGACGGTGGACCGCTACATCGGCGACCTGACCGGCATCGCGGATGTTGAGGGCCTGCACAAGGTCTACGTGGGCGAGGGTGGCCAGGTACACATCTACAACACCGCGAACTTCTCCGAGCTGGACAATACAAACGTCACCGTTACGGGCACGGTCTCCGATGTGGCCTACATGGATGGCTCGACGGATGGCAATAACACCGCGTACTGAGCGCGACCGGCCAGGGCAGGCAGGTCGATGACGGACACGGCCCAGTCCAGCCTGGTCGATATCCTCGCCATTGCTGCGCATCGCGACGATGTGGAGCAGACCTGCGGCGGAACGCTGCTGAAGATGCGCTCGCTTGGCCTGGAGACCGGAATTCTCGACCTGACCCAAGGCGAGGCGGGAACCCGCGGCTCTGCGGCAGAGCGTGCCGCGGAGGCGGAAGCCGCGGGGCGCATCCTGGGTGTGCGCAGGCGTCAGGCGCTGGACCTGCCAGACGGCCGGGTGGAAAATACTTACGAGAACCGGCTCAAGATCGTGCGCGTGCTGCGTGAGCTGCGTCCACGGGTGGTGATCCTGCCCTATTGGCAAGGCCGGCATCCGGACCACTACACGACAGCCACCCTGGGCTACGAGGCCTGCTTTTTGAGTGGGCTTGCGCGGCTTGAAACCGGCGCCCCCCCGCATCGACCCTACAAGGTGCTCTATGCCAGCCTCTACGCGGATGTGCGCCCCACCTTTGTCGTAGACATCACGCCCTTCGTCGAAGAGCGCTACCGCTCCCTCATGGCCTATCGCTCCCAGTACGCCGATGCCGAGCAGGGAAGTGCGCTCTTTGTGCCCGAGGAGGAGATTCGCGAGCGCACCCTCGCGGAGGCGAGGCACTACGGGCAATTGGCTGGGGTGCGGTATGCGGAGCCGTTCGTACAAAAGGAGATCGGCCTGGTGGACGACCTGATGACCTTGCCGGTGGCCTCGATCTAAACCAGTTTCGCGACTACTGTGGTCCGCCGAGCCACTGTCGAACCATCTGCGCTTATACCGAAAACGGTCGAACCGCCCACTCCTCGGCACTCTCAAAGGGAGGCGCGATCAAGGGCGCGTCGTGGTCTTCCTCGTCCTTGGCCTGTGCGGATCTCTCCGGCAAGTAGACCCGGACGACAGCGCCCCGCAGGTCGCCCTCGGTGCTGTTCGAGATGCGTACGGTGCCTCCATGCTTCTGCACGATGCCCAGGCTTACCCAGAGTCCAAGCCCGGTCCCGCGCTCGCCCTTGGTGGTCATGAAGGGCTGGAAGAGCTTCTTTTCCACGTGCGGTGCGATGCCGCGGCCGCTGTCGGCAATCTCCACGATGGTTCCGGCGCGACCATCCAGCGGGCTGGCCGGCCGCACCAGAATACGCACATGCCCGTTCGGCCCTGCCGCTTCGCCGGCGTTGGCGATCAGGTTTGTGAATACCTGGCGAAGTTCTCCGGGGAAGCCGAAGACATGCACGGGATGGGTGAAACTCTGCTCCACGCGAATGTTCTGGTCGCGCATCTTGCGGTCCAGCAACAGCAGCACGCTGCCAATCAATTCTTCAAGATTTACCTGAACCGGCATAGGCGATTCGCGGTACAGGCTGAGCATGGCGCGGCTGATTTGCAGGGTGCGGCCCAACTCCTGCTGAGCCAGCTTCAGATAGTCGCTGCGCCGCTGCGGGTCGGTCTCCTGCGAGATGAGGAAGTGCAGATTCGCTACCGAGTCCAGCGGATTGTGGATCTCATGCGCAATGCTTGCCGCCAGCCGCCCGGTAACTGCCAGCTTCTCGTTTGCAATCAGGGTGACCTCCGCCTTGCGCAGCTCCGTGACGTCGCGGAAGACCACGACTGACCCATCCGAACGCCCATCCGCATCCACGACGGTCGAGACTTTGGCGTCCACGGCATACTCCGACCCATCCTGCGCCACCAGGGTGCCCTCCTGGTGCAGCCCCATGGCGCCGGTGTGGTCCAGGTCTTCCAGAAGATCTCCCATCGGCTGGCGCGTTTGCGGATGCACCAGACGAAGCACCTCGCCGATCGAATGGTTGGTGGCAGCGTTCAACGACCATCCCGTCAGCTTCTGCGCGACGGCATTCATGAAACGGACCTGTCCCTGCTCGCTCAAGGAGATGACAGCGTCCCCAATGGATTCCAGGGTGGTGGCAAGCAGTTGCTGGCTGGCCGTCAGCTTCGCATTTCTCTCCTGCAGCTCCTGCAAGGCGAGCTCATAGGCGCTGGAGACTCGCTGCAACCGGCTGCTGGCAAAAATGCCGATGGTTATGCCGGCAGCAAGTGCCATAATAAGAACGAATTGAAGAAATCTACTAACCTTTTGGTTGAGCTTTGTATCGTAGAAGTCTCTTTCATGGGCGGCGGCTCCCAGGGCGCTCCGGAAGTCCTGACGCACCCCGTCCATGATGCCTTCTCCCTGCTGCGTGAGAGCCGCAGTCACAGCTTCCGGAGCGGGGGCCGGCTGTTCCAGCACGCCGTTTGCCCAGCTTTGCCAGGTGCGTATGTCTTTTTCCAGCTTGTTGACGTCGCTGTCCGAGATGCCACTGACGGCGGGAAGATTGCGCATCTGCGTCAGTGTCGCTTCGATCTCCGGTTCGGCTCCGTTATAGGGGACGAGTTGGGAGGGCAGTCCAGTGAGCTGGTAGGCCCGGAGGCTCGTCTCCTGATCGATGACACGTTGCTCAAGAGCAAGCAACTGGTCACTCACCCGGGTGTTCACGATGGAGTGTTGCCGCAATTCCAGGGCTTGCTCGACCTGCCATACCAGCAGACCCGCCAGCAACGCCAGGACCGTGACCGGCACCAGCAGGGTGATGCGAACGACACGGTTGAATTCATGGAGTCCGACGGGGGAATCGGTCATGACGCGTCTCCGCTGCCTTCCAAAATCTTTTGCACGTTGCGCAGCAAAGCCAGTGCGCCATCGCCCTTGTTCGCGATGAGCGTGACCAGGCTTTGCACCTCTTCCGGAAGGCTCAGATACGCAGAAAGCAGGAGGATTGGAACATTGGGACGAATCTCCCGAAGGGCCATCGCGACCGCAGCGCCGTTCATGCCCGGCATCGCGAAATCCAGCACTACCGCGTCAATCGGCTGCTGCCGGAAGATGCGGATGCCGGTGGGCCCATCCGAGGCGGTGTGAACGACATAACCTTCCCTCTCCAGAACCACCTTGCGGATCTCGAGGCCGAGTACTTCATCGTCAATACACAGGATGGTCGGCACCCGCGACACATGGGACCTCGTCGGGGCTCATAATCGCGAACCCGTCGTCTAGTCAGCGGAGTATAGCATTCGCCATTTGTTCTTCATCTGACACTTCCGTGCCACCCTTGGTCCCTCGTCTGCCCGGGTCGTGATTCATCGTTCTTTCTTCCGGGATTCACCGTCCTTTCTTATTGAGGTACCGGTGATCCATGTACTCTGAGCGGGGAAGACACTCCCGCCTGGCGACATTTCCGCAAGCGCCCGGTATGTCATTGCAAGGACGGTTCTTGAGCCAGACCATTTTCGTTCTCGAAGACGACCCAGATATCTCCCGGCTGGTCCAGCATCAGTTGGAGGGCGCGGGATTCTCGGTACGCACCTTCTCCACCCCTGCGAATCTCATTCCAGACGCCGAACGTCAGGCCCCGGCGCTTTTTCTGCTGGACATCATGGTTCCAGGAGGCGATGGGCTGGAAGTTTGCCGGAAATTGAGGGCGCATCCAGGCTTGAGCAGCGTGCCCATCATTTTTGTGACCGCCCGCGCGGGAGAAAATGATCGTGTCCTGGGCCTGGAACTGGGGGCGGACGACTACATCACCAAGCCCTTCGCCATGCGCGAGCTGGTGGCGCGCGTCAAGGCTGTCCTGCGACGCTTCGAGCGCCCGTCTGCACCATCCATCATCAGCTTCGAAGAGGTGGTCATCGATGCCAGCGCCATGCAGCTCAAGGTGCGCGGAGAACTGACAACCACCACTGCCACGGAGTTCCGTCTGCTCGACTACCTGGCGCGGCATCCGGGGCGCGTCTTCAGCCGCGACCATCTGCTGGATGCCGTTTGGGGCGATGCCCGCTTTGTGACCCCCCGCTCGGTCGATGTCTATGTGCGTCGTATCCGTGAGAAGATCGAGACCGACCCGGAGAGCCCGCGTTATCTGAAGACAGTGCGCGGTGCGGGCTACCGGTTCGAGGTGCCAAAGGCTGGGTAGGAACGATATCTGCGGCCGACCGCTGGAGTTTTTCTTGCGATGCTGCAAGGGCCGGAGACCAGCTGGTCCCGGTCTTCCTTCAAGAAAGATCACCAGCATGATCGGCGGTGGTCTATACCTTTCAGAAGAGGTGCTCTGATCTCCACTGGAGCCTGACTGTGACCGGAAGGGTCTTCTCCAAGCTGTTGCTTTCCTTCGTGCTGGTGCTCACCGTCTGCACGGCAGTCCTGGACTTCTCCATTCGCCGGATCGTGGACCGGGCACTGCACGAGCAGGTGGAGCAGTCGCTGGAGGGTGAGGCGCGGTTCCTGGCTGCAGAGCTGAACGCAAACTCGCCCGACGAGGCCCGAAAGCTTCTGGCGGCAGCTTCTACTGCATTCTCAGCTCGCATCGCTGTTTTCGGCACCGACGGCTCGTTCATTGCCAGTTCAGATCCGGCGCGGACGCGTTATCCCTTCGATGCTCTCCCCGATGTGGCGGCTCTGAAGCAGCATGGGGAGATCGCTCACGACATCCGGAATGGGACGCTTTTCCTGGCCTGCCGGCAAGGCGATCTGATCGTCCGCCTGAGCTATCCTCTGGCGCAGATCGCGGGCCAACTCCATTTGCTGCGGCGTGACATCCTGCTGGCATCGCTGTTGTCGCTGCTGCTTGCGACCATGCTGGCCGCGGTGATGGCGCACCAGGTGGCACAGCGCATGGCACACATCGTCGCCTTCGCACAGCGCATCGCGGCCGGCGATCTCTCGGCGCGTATCGAGGAAGGAGACCTGGACGAGCTCTCGGCTGTCGCGCGGGCCCTGGACATGACGGCAAGCCGCCTGGAGTCGACCTTTCACTCTCTCGAAAGCAGCCGTCGCGAGCTGACCGCGCTGCTCGACAGCATGCAGGAGGGCGTCATCGCGGTGACTGCGGCCGGTCTGGTGAGCTGGTCGAATGCATCGATTGCGCGCTTGACCCAGCAACCCATTCGCGAGGGCCGGGCCCTGGTTCAGACGATTCGCGACCCCGACGTGCTGGTGTGTGTTGCCCATGCGTTGCGCGAGCAGACGGCTTGCCGCGCGCGGGCAACGGCGGTTTCGCCAGGGCGAGTCTTTGAGGTTCATGCCGCGGCCATGCCCGGCGGCGGAGCCGTGTGCGTGCTTTCCGATGTGACCGAGATTGAACGCGCCGAAACCACGCGCCGCGACTTTGTCGCCAATGTTTCGCACGAACTGCGCACCCCGCTGACTTCCATCTCAGGCTACGTAGAAGCCATGCTCGACATGCCCTCCATCGACCCCGTAGCCCATGAGTTTCTCGGCATCATCCTGAAGAACGCGACGCGCATGACCCGGCTGACGGAGGACCTGCTGGTCCTGGCGCAGGTCGAGTCGGCAGACTTCAAGCTGGCTTTGCTGCCGTTACGCGCCGATACGCTGCTGGAGGATGCGGCGAACTCTCTGATGCCGGTGGTGCAGGATGCCGGTATGGCGATGGAGATCGCGGAGACGGCAGCGGATACGATTCTGGGCGATCCGGATGCTCTGCAGCAGGTTTTCGGCAATCTGGTAGAGAATGCCACCAAGTATGGCCGCAGCGGGGGCAAACTTCGGCTGGGGGCTCGGCGTCGCGCGGAGCACGTCGAGTTTTACGTGCAGGACTTCGGCCCGGGCGTTCCGTTTGAGCATCAGCGCCGCATCTTCGAGCGCTTCTATCGTGTGGATAAGGCACGTTCCCGGGAATCGGGCGGGACCGGCCTGGGACTCTCGATCGCGCGCCATATTGTGAATGTCCACGGCGGCACGATTCGCGTGGAAAGTGAGCTGGGACGGGGGGCAATGTTCGTTTTCACGCTTCCGGTGATGGCCTCACCGGAAGAATCAGTAAGGCCGAAGGATCCAGTGCCGGACACAGTCGCGGGATAGCGCAGTATTTGCCGCGGCCCAGAGCCGCAGCGTGAATCCGGTGTGGCCTCTCTTGCCGAAAGCCGTAACGGGTAGCCATCATGCGCTAACGCTCCATTCTCCGGCTTTTCACCGGAGCGTAAACCAGTATTCACAGAACCCCGAAAGAATCGCCAGGGTGTCACTTTCGAGGGGGAATTCAGTGAGAAAAATCTTAGCGGCAGCAGCGGCGCTCGTTCTGTGCGCGTCGGCAAGCGTTGCCAATGCGCAAAAGTTGAATGGCGCGGGCGCGACCTTCCCGTATCCGATCTATTCCAAGTGGTTCACGGAGTACAGCGCCAGCCATGGTGGCCTGCAGATCAACTATCAGGCTATCGGCTCCGGCGCCGGCATCCGGCAGGTGACGTCGGGCACGGTGGATTTCGGGGCCAGCGACGGTCCCATGACCGATGAGCAGATAGCTGCCTCGAAGGTGAAGATCCAACACATTCCGACGGTGCTCGGGGCCGTGGTGCCCATCTACAATCTGCAGGGTATCGGTGGCGGCCTCAAGTTTTCGCCTGATGTGCTGGCCGATATCTATCTCGGGAAGATCTCCAACTGGAATGACGGGCGCATCGCCAAGGACAACCCAGGGGTCAAGCTGCCGAGCGGCGAAATCTTCGTGGTGCACCGGTCGGATGGCAGTGGCACCAGCTACATCTTCACCGACTTCCTCTCCAAGGTGAGTGGGGACTGGAAGAACGGCCCGGGCACGGGCACCTCCCCAAGCTGGCCGCGCGGGATTGGCGCCAAAGGCAATCAGGGGGTGGCCGGCATCGTGCGTCAGACTCCCGGGGCGATCGGCTATGTGGAGCTGATCTACGCGCTGCAGAACAAGATCGAGACCGGGCTGGTGAGAAACCCCGCCGGTGTCTTTCAAAAGGCGACCATCGACTCCGTAACCGCTGCCGCGGCGAGCGTGAAGCAGATGCCCGCCGACTATCGCGTCTCCATCACCAATGCGCCTGGACGGGATGCCTACCCGATCTCCAGTTTCACCTGGCTGCTGATCCCAAATCCCGCGCCGGATGCCGCTAAGGGCAAGATAATCAAGGACTTCTTGACCTGGATGCTGGATCACGAGTCGGAGGCGACCTCGCTGGACTACGCGCCGCTACCGGCTTCGGTAGTAAGCAAGGTGAAAGTGACGATCAGCCGTCTGAAGTAGTTCGTAAGCGGGCTTTTCGATAGCCTAGGGGAATCGCGGGAGCGCTGCGCAAGCAGCAGCGTCTCCCATGGTTTCCGGCCCGCAGGACACTCATCTGCGCGCTAAGTCGTTTCATCTTCTATTCACTGTGGGCGGTTACCTTGCGTGAGTGGCCCACAAAATACAGGATACTGCGTTGAAGCAGCCCTTGAAGGTGCCCGTGCCTGAATTGGTTCCCAAGACTGGCGCAGAAATACCCGCTGGGCCCTCCGTCGTGCGTAACTTTTTGCGCGGCCGAGGCAATTCGTCCTTCGCCGACCGCGCCTTCAAGGTACTGGTCCTGCTGTGTGCGCTCAGCATCTTCGGCATCGTATTCCTGATCGCTTACGAACTGGTCACGCGCTCGCACCTGACGCTGGCCAAATTCGGTATGGGCTTCTTCTTCCGTTCCGCATGGGATCCGGTTCACAGCAACTTCGGGGCATGGCCGTTCATCTACGGCACTCTCATGTCCTCGTTTCTGGGGCTGCTGATCTCGGTACCCTTTGCACTGGGCGTGGCCATCTTTCTCACCGAGATGTGCCCCAAATGGCTGCGTGGGCCGCTCTCGTTCCTGACCGAGCTGCTGGCGGCCATTCCCAGCGTGGTATATGGCTTGTGGGGCATCTTCGTATTGATCCCTCTGTTGCGGGACGACGTGAACCCCAAACTGACGCTCACCCTCGGCTGGACCGGCTTTTTCAGCGGCCCGAACGCCGGGTATAGCATGCTGGCCGCAGGCGTCATCCTGGCCATCATGATCCTGCCGATCATCTCGTCGCTCACGCGCGAGGTGATGACCTCGGTCCCCATGGTGCAGCGCGAAGCCGTACTGGCGTTGGGGGCCACTCGCTGGGAGATGATCCGCATCGGCGTGCTGCGCAACGCGCGTATTGGCATCGTGGGAGCCGTCATTCTGGGCCTGGGACGCGCTCTGGGAGAGACCATGGCTGTCACCATGGTGATCGGCAATCGTCCCGAGATTGTGAAGTCGCTGCTGGCGCCGGGTTACAGCATGGCCAGCGTATTGGCCAACGAATTCAGCGAGGCCACCGACGACATGTACCTGAGTGCGCTGATCGAAATCGGGCTGGCGCTCTTTCTGGTGACGATCGTGGTGAACGCCTGCGCACGTCTGCTGGTGTGGGCAGTGACACGCGGCACACCAGCGCGGGTGATCTGAGATGGCCTCCCATTCGATCCGTCCGCCGCTGCGCGCGTCCAACGTCAATGTCTTCAGCCGCCGCGTGACGAGCGGCATTGTGAGCGGGCTGGCGGTACTGGCCACGATCGCCGTCATCACGCCGCTGATCGCGATTCTCTTCGATCTGCTGAAGGAGGGCGTGACCTCGCTCAACTGGAACTTCTTCACCAAAATTCCGGTGCCGGTGGGCGAGACGGGCGGCGGCATGGCCAATGCCATCGTGGGGTCGGGCGTCGTTCTCGCTCTCGCCAGTCTCATCGGCATTCCGCTGGGCATTGGCGCCGGCATCTACCTGGCCGAGTACGCCGGGAGTACGCGGATGGGAAACCTGGTGCGTTTTACCGCGGACGTACTCAACGGGGTGCCGTCGATCGTGATGGGGATTGCGATTTACGCGCTGATCGTGATGCCGCAGAAACACTTTTCGGCATTCGCGGGTGGCGTGGTGTTGGGCGTGATGATGGTGCCTACCGTGACGCGCACCACGGAAGAGATGCTGCGCATGGTGCCGCACGCGATTCGCGAAGCTGCGCTTGGACTTGGCGTCCCGGCGTGGCGTTCGGTGTTGACGATCACGTTGCGCACCGCTTCCGCGGGCATCGTCACCGGCTGCATGCTGGCCTTTGCGCGCGTGGCGGGCGAGACAGCGCCGCTGTTGTTTACCGCATTGGGCAATGATTTCAGCAGCACCAACCTGAATGAACCCATCGCGGCACTCCCGCTGCAGATCTATGTCTATGCCCTTTCTCCATACGATGAGTGGCACCGCCTGGCGTGGGCGGGATCGCTGGTGTTGATCGTGCTGATCATCGTCTCGGTAGCGTTGGTGCGCTACGTCGTCAGCCGTGGCACGTTGAAGGGGGCAAGTTAGCTTGGGCGTCGGCATCGAAGTCAAAGACCTGAATGCGTGGTATGGAAGCACGCACACGCTGCAGGACATTCAGCTGAATATTCCCGCGAATCACGCCACGGCGCTGATCGGGCCGTCCGGCTGCGGCAAATCTACCTTTGTGCGCTGCCTTAATCGCATGCACGAGACCAACCCTATCGCACGGGTCA
The DNA here is from genome assembly GCA_035642955.1 of Acidobacteriaceae bacterium. Classification (GTDB taxonomy): domain Bacteria; phylum Acidobacteriota; class Terriglobia; order Terriglobales; family Acidobacteriaceae; genus KBS-83. Next base: position 4,413 of record DASQRJ010000585.1, on the reverse strand, counting down.
CGGGAAAGGTGTTGATCAACGACGTCGACATCTACGCCGATGCGGCGCCGGTAGAGATCCGCCGGCGGGTGGGCATGGTCTTCCAGCGGCCAAATCCATTTCCCACCATGTCGATCTACGACAATGTCGCGTCCGGGCTGAAGCTCAACGGCTTCCGCAGCCGCCGGGTGCTGGACGAGGTCGTGGAGCGCTCCCTGCGGCAGTCCGCGCTCTGGGACGAGGTGAAGGACGATTTGAAGAAGAAGTCCGGCGCCAGCCTTTCCGGCGGCCAGCAGCAGCGGCTGTGCATAGCACGCGCGCTTGCCGTCGACCCTGAGGTCATGCTGATGGATGAACCCGCCTCTGCGCTCGATCCGGTTTCGACGGCGAAGATCGAAGATCTGATCTTTGAGTTGAAATCGCAATACACGATCGTGATCGTGACCCATAATATGCAGCAGGCTGCACGCGTGGCCGAGAACACCGGCTTCTTCCTCATGGGCAAGCTGGTAGAGTTCGATTCGACTCATAAGATCTTTACTAATCCCCGTGACAAGCGCACGGAAGACTACATCACTGGACGGTTTGGGTAATGCGCATACGGTTTCACCAACGCCTGGACGATCTGAAAGAGAAGCTGCTCGTGATGGCCGGCATGGCCGAGCAGGCGATCCAGCGCGCGATCGAAGCCTATCGTACGCGTGACACCTCGATTTGCGAGCTGGTCATGCACGGCGAACTGGCCATCAACAAGCTGGAGCGGGAGATCGACCAGATGGCGCTGGACCTGCTGGCGATGGAACAGCCGATGGCCATCGATCTGCGTTTTATTCTCGCCGTCATCAAGATCAATGCCGATCTTGAGCGCGTGGGCGATCAGGCGGTAAACATCGCTGAGCGCGTATGCGACCTCAACGCGTTTGCCGCGGGGGAGCTGCCGGTCGATATACCGCATATGGCGTCGCTCGCCTCGGGCATGGTGCGCAAGGCGCTTCAGTCGTTTATCGAAGGCGATGCGGAGACGGCGGGGTCCGTCCTGGCGATGGACGATCAGGTCGACAAGATGAACGAGGCGGCATACTACTCGCTGTCGAACCTCATCAAGGAACAACCAGCGCTGACCGCGCAGGCGTTGAATGCGCTGGTGATTGCGCGCAACCTGGAGCGCGTGGCCGACCATGCGACGAACATCGCTGAGGATGTGATCTTCTGGGTGCGCGGTGCGGACGTCCGGCATCATCAGGGCGATACGCAAGACGTTGCTCCCGAACATCCAACTCCAATCTAGGCTGGCCACCAGTCAAGCCAGGGCAACATGGGGTGGTAGATGGCCAGACGGTGTTCGCGATGCCCGGCCGCCTCATCCAACTCTGGCAGCTTCCGGAAGAGTTCGCTGTACGCCTGCAACTGTTCGCGATATTGCTCTCGGCTCGCGGCGAGGAAGCTATCGCGATCGGTATGGTCCGTGAGCGCCGCGGTCTTGTAGTCGACAATCCACAAATAGTCCGTGCCGGGTGCGCCGGGCGACTCACCACCGAAGAAGACGCGATCCGGGCGCTGCCGCAGCATGCGTCCCTCCGTGGAGCTGGACCACGAGGTCTCATTCCAGGACCGTTCACTCAACGCAAGCAGCCAGCGGCCCTCTTCGTGTCCAAGAGCATTCTGGATACCCTGCAGAATGGCGGAACGCGCAGAGGCAGCCTCTGCCGGAGCAAGCCCATGCTGTCGCAGAAGAGCATCGGTGAGGCGGCTCCAATCCGGGTGGTCGCCACTGGCGCCTGCCGCTGCCCGTTCGAGCAGCGCGTGCAGCACGACGCCTTGCACCCGCGCACGCCGGCTGCCCGTATCTTCGAGGGGGCGAGGCGCAGTCGCAACGGTATCCGGCGCTTGCTTCCGTTCCAACGCGGCATCGGCGAAGCAGTCAGACGGGAGCCGGCGAAGCAACTGTGCGGACGCGGAGGCGGCAAGCGTCTCCACGACGCCGTTGCTCACGGGTGAAGAGGAAGAGCCGGGCATCGCCCGCAGGTTGGATGCGGGCCGCACCGCCTCTCGAATGCGCGGCTCCAGCCCAGCCCACCCCGCCCTAAGCAGAGAGCCTTCGCGGGGCTGGGCCAGGTCGCCGTCCTGCTTGCGCTCGACAGCGGCAAAGAGATGCAGCTCATGGATGGCGCGCGAGCAGGCGACATACAACAACCGCTTTTCTTCCTCTCGCAACCGGCGCAGCGACATCTTATTCACCCAAGCGTAGAGCCCGGGTGTGTCGCCATGCTTGTAGCCGATGGGAGCGAGCAGCAGCTCGTCCTCCGTCGCTCCGGGCTGTCTGCGCACCAGCCAATGAAAGAGCGGTGAGTCGTCGATCTTGCCGGTCTTTTGGAGCTGTGGCACCAGGACGACCTCAAATTCCAGCCCCTTCGCAGCATGTATGGTCATGAGCTGCAGCCCGCAGCTTTCCGAGGCATTGGGGTCCGGTTGTGCGTAGAGCTGTTCGAGCCGCTGGTTCAGGCTTTCGTCCAAGGTTCCGAAGCAACTCGGCGGCAATTGCGCCAGCGTGGCGAAGAAGGCCTCGCAATTGGCGAACGATTCGGCGTCCAGGAACCGCGACGCCCCGAGTGCGTGCCAGGTGCGTTCGAGCCAAAGCGACAGTCCGGCCGGCGAGCCGGCAAGAGACCCAGCAGCGTAAGCAGCCTGTGCTTCTTGCAAAATCGACAACACATGAAAAGCCCTTCTGCGGCTCTCTGGATCAAGACGGTCTTGGTGCAAACGGATCAGAGCAGGGATCGTTCGATCGCGATCGGCATCCTCGGCATCGCCGCAGATGGCGTGCAACGCTGGAATGGTCAGTCCACACCACGGGGCGCGCAATACCGCCAGCCAGGCGATGCGGTCGGCCGGGTGCAGGAGCGCGCGAAAGAGCGAAAGCAGATCGAGAATCTCCGGCCGATCGCGCAGCAGGTCGATCTTGACGCCGCGAAAAGGTATCCCCTCGCGGCGCAGCCTGGCAATGATTTCGACCAGGTGCGGGCGGGCACGAGCCAGCACGGCGATGCGATATTTTTTATCTTCGCGCTGCGCCTGTTCCATGGCCGGCATGTGGGCGCGAATCACCTCGATCATCGCGTCCGCCTCCGCGGCGTCCAGCGCTTCAAAAGACTGCGAGTCTCTTTCGAAGGGCTGTATATGCAGACGCATGGCGTCGCTCTCCCGATCCGCGGCGCTTGCGTCCGCCTGACTCGACACGGACGCGGCGTACTGGATATCGTCCCCGGCATCTGCTCCCAGCACGCGATCGAAGACCTGGTTGAGCGGGTTCACGATGGCCGGGGTGGAGCGAAAATTGGTGGAGAGCTGCAGCGGGGTCATGGGGAGATGCGCTCCACCTATCTCCATTCCGTTTTCGCGCACCTGGCGAAACAACCGCGACTCCGCATCGCGGAATAAATAGATGGATTGCATCGGATCGCCGACAAAGAAGCATGTGCGGCCATCGCCGTGCTGCCAGTCCTCCAGTATGGAGCGCAGAAGAGCGAAATGCGGGCGCGAGGTGTCTTGAAACTCGTCGACCAGCAGATGCCGCACCCGCTCGTCCAGCCGCATGAGCACACCGGGATTCTCCAATGCGGCATGGGCCGCGATACCCGCTTCGGCAAAGTCGATGACATGCTCTTCCGCGAAGACGACGCGCAGCTGCGCGATAGCGTGGCGCAGGACGATGAAGATGTTGCGTACGGTGCGCCATTCCTCCTCGCTGTAGGTGCTGGGTGGCAGCTTCCGCAACTTGCAAAGTCCGGCAAGCAACTCAACATCTGCGGAAAGACTTTGGATGAGCGCCTTGAGCTGTGACGCGGCCGCACGGTGGGTTTTGGCTGGAAAGCCCATTCTCGCGTCGATGCCCGCACGCCATTCGTTGTCGTTGGTGAGCAGCAGAGAGCAGAGGCACTGCCAGTGGGCGGCGCCGATGAGTTCGTCTGCGCGCTGAAGGTCGCGCACGCTGGCGAGATGTTCTTGGCCGTTCTCGAAGGCGATCCGGGCAAGAGAGAGGAGTTCCTCCACGACGCCAGGATTGCCTGCGAACTCCCGCCGAAGGTTTTCAACGACTAAGTCGTGCTCGCGCTGGAAGGGCTCTTCGAGTTTTGTCTTGAGCTCTTCCCACGGCAGTGTGTCTCGCACGATGCCGGGAAGTACCAGCAGCCATTGGTCCCGCCGAGCCAGCATGCCGGCGATCAGCGATTCGCAGTCCGGCAGACTGGCGTCGCGCAGCTTGAGAATCTCCGCCAGGGCGCCGGCGAGTTCCGGCTCGGCGGAGTCGCCAAGGTGCGCCAGCGTGCGTTCCGCGGCGAGCGCATACAGCGGCATCGCCTCTTCGATGGGCGACAGTTGGCCGCCCAGCCGGGAGAGCAACGGTGTCTGATACGCGATCGAGAGGGCGAGGGAATC